>NZ_ATXH01000028.1 GCF_000421585.1 Thermodesulfatator atlanticus DSM 21156 | reverse complement strand
TCAATCTGAATAGCCTGCTTGCCTATTATCCTTTCGAGTTTCTCGATCTCAGCCCTGAGGTGTGCTTCTTTTTGAGAAGGAGCCCCATAAGCCAAGGCATTCTTACCACCTTCCAGGAACTTGTCTCGCCAGCGGTAAAACACCGACTGGGATATTTGATGTTCCCTGCAGATATAGCTACGGACTTTTGGCCTTTTAGGCCTTCTAGAACTATGGCTAATTTTTCTTCTGGGGAAAACTGACGCTTTTTCATAGGACACCTCCCTTGGCAAACTATTTTAACTTAACTCTCCCTTTCTGAGGTGTCCGGATTTTTAAGGTAGCAGTATAACAACCTTCAGCGGTCATGCGAGCGAAACGAAGCAATCTCAGGAGATCGCCACGGCGACTACGTCGCCTCGCGATGACGGGTAAAGGGTCATTCTGAGGGAGCGATTTTCTTTTGTCATTCTGAGGGAGCGGAGCGACCGAAGAATCCATTAGTGGATTCTTCGCTTCGCTCAGGATGGCAGAAAGGGGAGTGGATCCCTTCGCCTTCAGCTCAGGGCAGGCTCTTCGCCTACGGCTCAGGATGACAACTCACCACCCGTCATTCTGGGGGAGCGAAGCGACCGAAGAATCCAGAAATCGATTAATGGATCCTTCGCCTAGGGCTCAGGATGACAGGAGGTAAACAGAGAACAGTGAGTAGTGATCAGTAATAAAAGTTCTAGAGGTTGTAGAAGTTCTAGAGGTTTCCTGAGATTGCCACGGACTACGTTGCCTCGCGATGACCACCTTGTCGGATAAAATGTACTCCCAATAATGATTATGCATAAAAAAAACGTGTCAGGTGAGTTGAGCGATGCCAAGCAAAAAAGAAGGGGGCCTTTGCCCCCTTCGTGGGTATATCTTTAGAGGAGGAGGTTAGAAGCGATAGGTGATAAATCCGGTGACACTATAAGCATCACCGTCAAGGTCTCCGTAAACATAGGGCTCGTCGTCTTCGAAATCAGCGTACCAGTAGTTCAGGGTGAAGGAGAGGTTATTTCTTATGTGGTAAGTGGCCGCCATTTCAAGCTCAAGCATCCGATAGTCAAGGTCAGAGAAGTTTTCTACTCCTGTTAGGTTCTCAAAGGAGTACCCATCTAAATCAAAGGGATCTTCACTGGCATAGAACACCATGTCATCCATTTCGGCTTTACCAATGGTGTATGAAATGGTACCAGCCATTTCAAGCTTGGGCATGGGGATGTAGTTGGCGTTTAAGAAAAAAACGTGAGATTCGTTTTCCCAGTTGATTTCTTTGCCGTAGCCTCCCACCTGGGAGGAGAATACGTGGCCAGCTCACCCGTAGTAAAAGGCCGAGCATATCCGCGATTGGGTTTCATCCCAGAAGAAGTTGTAACCAGCGTTCAACCCAAGTTTGCTAAAGGGGGTGTAGGTGACGTTTACGCCAGCGTTAAAGGCTTCGCGTTCGTATTTATAAACCTGTAGCTCGTCATTTTCGCCGTAATAATAGCGGATATTTCCCTGGAACATGGTCTTGGCGTTTAGGGTGTAGTCGGCCTTGGCTACTATTTCGTGGGCCGTGTCTGGCGGGGCTGAGGCGTCGTATTGCCTTGGCGCATAAACCCACTTGCTATACCAGTTGTAAGGGTTCCAGATATCCGCCCAGCCGTCGTCATTCATATCATTATCGAATCTTGGCAAAGTAGTAGGGCAATAGGCGTTAAAATGGGTGTAGGGATCGTCGATGAGCATAAGCTTATAATGGCCTTTAGCTTTAGGTTTTTCACTGGGCGCCAGTTTGCCGCAAGCTTGAACTTGTGCTCGGTGGTCTGGTCGTTAACTGGAGGATGTCCCAGATCGTGGCTGGCGTTGTTGCGTTTGATAATTTCAAGCCCGTAAGAGAAGTAAAGTTTTAAGTCGCGGCGCAAGCGCCAGGCAAGGTCACCTTCAAGGATGTATTCCTCGCTGTCATAAGCTGAATAGCGGGTAATATCACAGGTGCACCCGATGACTTCTCGATAAGTCATACCAGGATATTTTGGATAAGTGTCAGGAAGTCTCATTTCTACCACATCAAGGAAAACATCGTCGGCATCCATGTTCATGTACTTTGCCTTAAGGGTCAGGGTGAGATTGTGGCGCAGTTTGGCGAAGAAACGGGCGTGAAGGGCATTGTAGTCGATTTCTAACTCTTTGCCAAAATTACCCCACAGGGTATTAAGTCCCTCGTCTGTGCTCAGATTTATGATATTTGAATTAACAAAACCTACGAACACGTGTCTTTCAAGATTGAAGTCATACTTGGCTTTGAGAGAATGGAGTCTTTTTCTATTTTCAGGGGTGCGGGCAAAAGGCAGCCAGCCATCAGTGGCGTCAAACTGAAGTTCCGCGTCAAAAAGGAGAGAACCGGCGCCAGGCACAACACTAGTACCATCTCCCGCCACTGGGCGCATGGCTTCATTGTAGATGTTTAAAGGCACGTCACTTGAATTTCTAAAAACCCGGTAGAGGAAAGAGTATTCTAAGGAGAGTTTGCCAAGGCGCGCGCGCACCCGTGGATTCCAGTCGTTGGTGTATTCGCGGATCTCTTTGCTGCGAGTCACTACGTGGCAGGCAGCACATTTGCTCATGGTGCGGGCCTGGTCAAGGCCTTTTCTTTCTTCGTAGCGGTGGTAAAGCTCAAAGCTTATCCCGGCAAGGCCAGGAGGATTTACTTTCAAGTTGTTTTTCCACTGGCTACGGGTGATGCCATACCTGTCAGCGGCGTTGAAGTCTGTGTGATAAACCGTGGCCAGTCCTGCTCCCTTGGGCAGGGAAACCCATTTAGTTGTACTATCTTTGGTAACAGTTTTAAGTTCTTCCATAGAGTGGGCTTCAAGATTGGCCAGGGTGTCGTGGTCAAGACGGTGATAAAAGCGGTAAAAGCTAGAACGAAAAAGTATAGCCCGACCGAGTTCAAGGTTTCCCCAGTATTGTTGTTCGTCCCCTGTCTGGTAAAGGCCTTCAAAGTTGAGCCGCATTTTTTCTCCGTAAAAATCAAGGCTGCCACCGACATGCCAGTTGCTATCCATGTCGACGTTTTTGCGGTATTCCGCGGCTCTGTTAGCGGACTCGTCAGTATCGTTTACCGCTGCTCCCAAGCTGATGCTTGCCTCGTAATTTTTTTCCTCAGCAAGGGAGACATCGGCTAAGGGGAGTACCAGAAAGGTTATTAAAAAGAACCAAATAGATTTTATTTTCATAAGCTCACCTCCTTCGGTTTTATCTGGTTAAGCCCATGCCACGACTTGGCAAAGACTGAGAGGGCAGATCTGAGCCGTGTACCTGCTGGTGGCACTGGGTGCATTTGGTAAGGAACGATTTCTGCCAGCCGTGAGCGCTAGAGACAATTTGGGGTGTTTCGCCAGTATATGGATCTTTGAATAAAACTGGATCTGTGCCGGTGCCAGCAGCATCGTTAATGACGGTATCGTCAGGGAAGACAAAACCAGGCTGAGCGTTGTCCCTGGTGGCGTGGAAGTGGGCTTCGTGGCATTGCAAGCAGATAAAAGGTTCATTCTGTTTAAGCAGGTTGTTGGCTACCGCACCGTGAGGATCATGGCAAATGGTGCAGTCTTCAATCACAGGATCGTGTTCAAAAACAAAGGGGCCCTGATAGCGGGTATGGCAGGTAAGGCAAAGGTCATTTAGGCGTTCTTCGGTGCGAAGCATGCCTGGGATAGGATTCCCTGTACCGTGAGGGTTGTGGCAGTCTCCACAGGTCATGTGGCCTTCTTTTACCGGATGCCTTGAGATGAAAAACATCTTGGCTTGGACGTCCCGGTGACATTTACTGCAGAGATCAAATTCTTTTTGCGCAAGAAGAAGCGGCCTTGGATTGTCGTGAACTTTGTGACAGGCAAGACAATCCACGTCGTGTTCTGCGTGTGCTGAGCCTGCAAAATGCATGGTCTCACCGTCAGCGTGGCAGGTTAGACAAACCGCTGAGGCCTCCTCTCCATGAAAGCCTTCTTCGCCAAAACGGATAATGGCAGCAAGCCCTTTTTCGGTTTCATCTTCACCCATCGCATCCACGTGCACCGAACCCGGGCCATGGCATCCTTCACAACCCACCTGGTAGCCAGGGGCCTCGTAGTTGGCAAGTCGCATGTGTACGTTGTGTTTTGCGTCAAGGGTGCGGTCTTCGTGGCACTCAAGACAGGTTTCTGAGCCAACGTACTCTGCTCCTGGGGCTACTTCTGGTGGCTTGATTGCACCTCGCAGGATACTTTCGCAGAATTGCTGAGACTGGTATTGAAGCTCACCTGTAAGGGATCAGTCCCATTTTCGGTACGAAATGGGAACAGATCAGAACGTCCCTTGAGAAAAGGAGTTTGGCAAAGCTAACACAATTAAGACTATCTTATAGAGACGGCACGGATTTGTTTGAGGTCTGTTTCTCCGGCAAGGACCTTCCAGATACCGTCTTGTTTTAGGGTAAGCATCCCTGCGCGCATAGCGGCCTCACGGATTTCGTGAACAGGTGCGTTTTTGACAATGAGCTCTCGAATTTCGTCGTTGGCCACTAGGAGTTCGTGGATTGCCATGCGGCCTTTGTATCCCGTGTTATTGCAATGTGAGCAGCCTTTGGGGCGGAACATGGTTGCGTCTTTGAACGCTTCTTTAGTCAGAGGGGTAGTGGGGTGTTCGCCATACTCCTGGATTAGCATTTCTATTTCTTCGTGAGAAGGATGGTATGGTTCTTTGCAGCGCGGGCAAAGCCGCTTGGCCAGACGTTGGGCGATAATGCCAAGCAGGGCGTCGGCAAAATTGTAAGGGTCCATGCCCATGCCAAGGAGTCTGGTGACTGTTTCAGGGGCGCTGTTAGTGTGCAAGGTGGTGAAGACCAAGTGCCCGGTGAGAGAGGCCTCGATAACAGTGCGGGCGGTTTCTTCGTCTCTTGTTTCACCGATCATGATTACGTCTGGGTCGGCGCGCAGAAAAGCCCGCAACACCCTCGCAAAATCAAGACCAATCTTCGGCTTAACCTGTACTTGCCTTAAACCGTCTTGGACGATTTCTACCGGGTCTTCAGCGGTCCAGATCTTTTTATTGGGCTTGTTAATGTAGCCCAGGGCTGCATGCAGGGTGGTGGTTTTACCTGAACCCGTTGGCCCGACTACCAAAATGAGGCCGTATGGCATTTGAATCAACTTTTTGAAGGTTTCAAGGTATTCTTCGCGCAGGCCAAGCTTATCAAGGGGTAAGGCCTCTACTGAGGCCAAGATACGCATGACCACGTCTTCGTTGTTTTCTATGGTGGGGATGGTGGCCACACGAACTTCAAAGGAACGGCCATTTTTGAGACGAAACTTGATTTTCCCGTCTTGAGGGAGCCTTTTTTCGGCAATATCAAGGTTGGCCATGATTTTGATGCGTGAAATCAAGGCCCGTTTGTAGGCAAAGGGAATCTTTTTGAAAATATGGCACTCGCCATCTATACGCAGGCGTACCTGGGCACCACGTTTTCCAGGAAGTGCTTCTATGTGAATGTCAGAGGCCCCTTTGCGATAAGCTTCTTCTAGGATGTGGTTGGCAAGTTGTACTACTACGCTATCTGCAAGTTCTTCTTCTGAGACATCTTGGTCTTCTTCTTCCGCTACTACTTCGAGTTCTGAAAAATCTTCAGGGAGATCGAAATCACTTTTGCCGTAAAAATAGTCGATAAATTTGAAGATATCTTCTTTTATAGCGATACGTATCTCGAATTTTTCCGCCTTTAATACCTGGCGGATCATATCAAGGCGCATGCTATCTGAGGGATCATCAATAAGAAGGATTATGCGGTCTCCTTCTTCTGCAATGGGGATACAAACATTTTGTCTGAAAAAGATTTCTTTAATCCCTGCTAGGCAAGAGGGTTTGGGGCCAAGTTCAAGTTCATTAAACTCTGTAAAAGGATAACCGTAATATTCACTTAAGGCCCTTCCTATGTCTGTTTTGGAGATACCGAACTGCTCAGAGAGAACATACTCTATGCTTTGCCCTGTTTCTTTGCTTATTTTTTTAGCTTCTTCGAAGACTTCTTCTTTAAGTATGCCTTCAGCGAAAAGTAACTGGAGCCTTCCGTATTTTTCCTGCAGCTCTTTTAATTTTTTGATTTTTTCGGCAACGTCTAGATAATATGAGTTGTAGTGATAAGTTTTGCTGTAAGCGTCTAAGGCTTCTTTTATTTTTTGCTGTTTTTCATAGGCCTGGCCCAGGAGATAATTAAATGCTGCCCGTTCATCAAGGGTAAGATCAGGGATCTCTAGGGCCATTTTTATGGTGGTAATGGCTTCTTTCGTGCGCCCCAAGGCAAGCATGCATTCCGCTATACCACGGTAAACTTCAGGGCTGTTGTTACCGCTTTCTAGGAGATTTTCAAATATTTCCAAGGCAGCCTCGTAAAAACCACCTTCTTTTAATACTTGAGCTTCCTGGATGGCTTCTTCATCTGAGGTTTCTAATTCAAGGCCCAGGTCTTCTTCTATTTGTTTTTGTTCTTTTAATGTTTTTAGTTCTTCTATACGTTTGAGGACTCTTTGCTTTAGGCCATTTTGGGATTCTTCGTCTTCTAGCTGCGAAAGTAGCATTTCAAAGGCCAAAATGGCCTCGTCATAAAGGCCTTGTTCGGCATAAACTTCTGCTTCTCGGAATATCTGTTCGAAATTTTCTCCACTCATGAGACCCTAAAAACGATATATTCTTTTTTACCTATGAAAATAGAACCTCCACTTCCTTTTGAGACATAGTAAGCTTCTTCAGGGATATTGATTAGAGAGGCGTCTTCGGCAAGTACTACGCCGCCTTTGTCGTTCTTCCATAAAACCAGCAAGAAAAGAGGTTCTTCACCTTTTTTAAGGATAGGTAAAGAGAGGTTTCTTAGAGTTTTTTCATCTTTCAGGCTAAGTTCGCCCTTCATTTTATTTTTTAATTTGACAATGGAGAAAAAGCGCCAGAAACCGAGGAGCAAAACCAAAGGAAACTGCCCGTTCATTTTACTCTGCCATTTTGGGTCAAAGTTTCCAAAGTAGGCCACTTCCTCTGCGGGAATTAGTAAATCTACACCGTTACAGATACAGTGATAAGCTTCTTTGAAAGGTAATTCTTTCTTTGTTTCTTGTGGTTCCTTATTTTGATGAGTTTTTTCTATTTGTTTGGTAGGTTTTTTGACCTTTTGAAGGATTTTGGTTTTTATTTCTTCTAAATTAGGCTGCTCTTCCTTTGGCAACATTGAAACGACTTCTTCGATTTCTTTAAGAGCTTTGGTGCAAATGGTTTTCCAGTGTTTTGTTTTGGGAGAGCGGCTAAAAAGCCAATCAAACATGACAAATCTTTGGTAATCATAAGCTAATTGCTTTATTAGGCGTTTTTTTATCTTTTCTTCTTCGGTTTCAGGGCCTTTTTTGATCTTGTTAAGTGCCTGTCTAAGTTGCCCTAGGTAAGGTTCGGGATCTTTTTTGTGGACTACTACTAAATTCAAGGCCACTATCCCTTGGTGCAGAAAATGAAGCCACTCTGGTCTTGCTTCTTCTGGCCTGTCTTTTAGCCAGGTACCAACTTCATGGAGAAGGTCAAATATGGGGTGTAGCTCCAGGGGAGCTTTTTGTTTTGCTTCTTCAAGGATTGTAAGGAATTCAAAAGACGTTTCAGGGGTAACTTCCCACTCAAGGCTCAAGAGGGCCGCGGCAATTTTTTCTAGATCATCCTGGGTAAGGGCTTCTTCAATAGGCTCTTCTTTCTCGATTTTGCTTAAGGTTTCTTCTAATTGGGGGAAGTCAATGACTTTGTTTTCTTCCGTTGCTGGCTCTAAGTCTAGCTTGAGCTCGGTATCATTAATAGGCTCAAGTTCAAGTTGGGTTTTGGCCTCGTTTTCTTCAACGATTTCTTTTTCAGGTGATTCTACTTTGCCAAAAATTTCATCAATGGCCTTATCTACGGCTAATTCAAAGTCTTTGTCATTGGGAAGGCTCATAAAATGCCTCCTTGGGCTTTTGCAGAATTCTGCGAAAAAATGTATTTGCGCGCCACGTATTTGACCGTCCTTTTGCTGATTTCCCTAAGGGTCTCAAACACGCCAATGCCTTTTACTGCTGCGGCCTCAAAATATGGAACACGCAATTCTTTGTTGAGGTCGTTTTCTAATTCTTCTATGGTGAGGAGCGGGATATTGGCTGATACCAAGTCCCGTTTGTTATACTGAAAAACTAAGGGAACTTCTTCTAGCTCTAGATTGTATTCGCGAAGATTGTTTCTTAAGTCTAGTAAGCTTTCGATGTTTTTTTCACGCCTTTTTCTCAAGGAATCAGCTACAAAGACTATGCCATCAACCCCTTTTAGGACAAGTTTGCGTGTAGCACGATAATGCGCCTGCCCTGGAACGGTATAAAGTTGAATACGAATATCTAATCCGTGGATTTTGCCCAGGTTAATGGGGAGCAAATCAAAAAAAAGGGTGCGGTCCCCTTTGGTTTCGATGGTTAAAAGCTTACCACGATATTTTTCTGAGACTGCATTATAGATATAGAACAGATTGGTGGTCTTGCCGCATCTCCCAGGGCCATAATATACAATTTTGCAGTGTATTTCACGTTTATGCAGATCAATTAAAGCCATAGTTCACCTTGAGGCTTAAAAGTCGTCTTCTGCAAGGAGATTAAGCAGTTCTTGTGAGACTTGGCTCACTCTTAATCTAACCAGGCCTAACGGGGTCTCATCGCCAAATATAGTGACCAAGATAAATTCCTTGCCTATTTTGCTGAAATGGATGTTATCGCGCTTGCCTTTGTGATAAAGGATAGAGAAATCTTCCTCACCCAGGAGCTTGGCAATCTGCGCAGTAGCGCCAAAATTCGCCGCCGCAAGCGCTGCAAGAGATGTCGTGTCCACATTGGTACCGTTACCTGAAGAGACGATTACGTTTCCTGCTTCGTCTATCAGGATTGCTAGTGAGACCCCAATGGTCAAAAGCTGGTTTTCCAGGACCCCTTGCAATTGCCTAATTTTTTCTTCTGTTAAAACCATCGTAGCCATCACTATTTTTTTCGGCGTGGTCCTGGAAAACTTTAAAATTTTAAGCCTTTTATTTTTTGGCCGAATAAATAAATGATGGACGAAAAAAGACTTGCAGACATCTTTAAAAGGCTTGATAAACTTCCAACTCTGCCTCAAACAAGCCAAAGGGTCTTAACTGCTATAGAAAAAGACGCCTCGGCCAAAGAGCTCGAAAAAATTATTCATGAGGACCAGGCTCTTGCTGCTAAAATCTTAAAGATTGCCAATTCTCCCCTTTATGCTACTGCAGGAGGCGAAACTAAGAGTCTTAAAATGGCTATTGTTAGGCTTGGCTTTGGAGAAGTAAGAAACATCGTCTTGGCAAATGCCCTGAATTATGTTCTCAAGCCTGCGGCCACCTTTAAAAAATTTGACCTGGTGCGTCTTTGGATTCATTCTATTGGTGTTGCCCGGGCAGCTTTTCTCCTGGCAGAACAAGAAAATATTCAGGAAGGAGACAGCTTTTACACTATTGGCCTTTTGCACGATATTGGCCGCCTGGTTTTAGCTGTTTTTTTACCGGATTTTTTCTTGAAAATCCTGGCCATCCAAGAGGCTAAAGCAGCGTCTTTTTATGAGGCCGAACAGGAAATAGGTCTTCTTCATACCGAGATCGGTGCTTATGTGGCCAAACACTGGAGATTTTCAGAAGAATTTGTGGCTGCTATCGAAAGTCACCACCGGCCAGTGGAAAATGGCAAAATAAACGAAACCGCAGCCTTTTTATTTAAAGCTGATATTATCGCCAGGGCCTCGGGGTTTGTGCCTGAAGAAGATTTTAGCCGCTTACCTAAATGGCCTAAAGGGCTGCCTTTAGATAAAAAACAGCTATCAAAGGTGGTTTTGGTCCTTAAAAAGGAAAAAGAAAGCCTTCTTGAAGCCTGGCGAGAGATAATAGCTTCATAATCCTCTTTTTTATCTGTTTTTCTAGCCTGTGTTTTTTCTAACTTAACTGAAAAAAATATTGAATAAGTCCGAAATTAGGCTCTTAATCCCCAATAATTCCTGGTTTTCCTTTTGTTTTTTTGCTTGACACAAAATTTAAACCTTACTACGCTCGCGCTAGCAAGGTGTAGAGAAAAACTCTTTTAAGGAGGTTAGTTGATGTCGGAAATTAAAAAACATGACACACCAATGATGGAAGAGTTGAAGAAGGGGCCTTTCCCAAGCTTTGTGGATGACATTGAAAACTTCGGCTTAAACAAAAAGAAACAGGCCTGCTTGGATCTCCTTGGTCAACTTGAACTTTCTTTCAAACACAAGGAGACCCACTGGAAGCACGGCGGTATCGTTGGCGTATTTGGCTATGGCGGTGGCGTTATTGGTCGCTACTCTGACCAGCAGGAAAAGTTCCCTGCCATCTGGGCTTTCCATACCGTTCGTGTTAACCAGCCCGCTTCTAAGTTTTATCACTCTTCTTTGCTCAGGAAGCTTTGTGACCTTTGGGATAACCGTGGAAGCGGTATGGTTAACTTCCATGGCTCCACCGGTGACATCATCCTTCTTGGTACCGTAACCGAGCAGCTTGAACCTGTTTTCTTTGACCTTACCCATCAGCTTAAGATGGACCTTGGTGGTTCTGGTTCAAACCTTCGTACTCCTTCTTGTTGTGTCGGTAAGGCTCGCTGTGAATGGAGCTGCATTGACACCCAGGCCCTTTGTTACGACCTTACCATGACCTATCAGGACGAACTTCACCGTCCTGCGTTCCCTTATAAGTTTAAGTTTAAGATTTCTGGTTGCCCTAACGACTGCGTGGCTTCTATCGCTCGTGCAGATATGTCAATCATTGGAACCTGGATAGACGATATCCGCATTGACCAGGAAGCTGTTAAGGCCTATGTAGGCGGTGAACTTAAACCTAATGCTGGTGCCCACGCTGGTCGTGACTGGGGTAAGTTTGATATCCAGAAGGAAGTAATAGACCTTTGCCCCACCCAGTGCATGTACTGGGATGGTGAAAAACTTCATATCAACAATGCTGAGTGTAACCGCTGCATGCACTGTATAAACGTTATGCCTGAAGCCCTTCGCCCTGGTACTGACACCGGTGCTACCATACTTATGGGTGCTAAGGCTCCGATCCTTGAAGGTGCTCAGCTCTCTACCGTGATGGTTCCTTTCATTCGCCTTGAACCTCCATACGATGAACTCAAAGAAATCATTGAAAACGTCTGGATGTTCTGGATGGAAGAGGGCAAAAACCGTGAACGTCTCGGTGAATTGATACAGCGTGTTGGCCTGGCCAACTTCGTTGAAACTGTCAAGCTCAAGCATGTGCCTCAGATGGTTAAAGAACCTCGTTCCAACCCATACGTCTTCTGGAAAGAAGAAGAAGTCGAGGGTGGCTGGAAGCGTGATATTAAGGAATTCCGTAAGCGTCACCCTGCTTAAAGATAACTTAGAAAATATGGAGCTTTGCTCCTTAAATTAAAAAAGTTTTAGAATAGAAGGAGGTCAATATGTCCGACAAAGTTTATGAAGAGATTCAGCAGATTGAGTTAGATGAGATTTATAGCAAGCCTTATGATCCTGAACTTGGCGAAAAGCTTTATAACCCTCAGAAACCCATGGAGAACCGTATTACTGATATCGGTCCTCCACACTATGCGCAGTTCTTCCCCCCGGTAATCAAAAAGAATTACGGTAAGTGGAAGAGCCATGAAATCCTTGAACCAGGTGTGCTTAAGTACACCAGTGAGACCGGAGATGTCGTTTATGTAGTTCGTGTGGGGACCCCGCGTCTTGCCACCACGGATTATATCCGCGAGGTTTGCGAAATCGCCGATAAGTTCTGCGATGGCTATGTGCGCTGGACAACCCGTAACAACATTGAATTCCACGTTACCGACGAAGAAACCCTGCGCAACCTCATAGAAGACCTTAAGAACCGCAAGCACCCTGGCGGCTCTTATAAGTTCCCCATTGGTGGTACCGGTGCAGGTGTTACCAACATCGTTCATACCCAGGGTTGGGTTCACTGCCACACCCCTGCTATTGATGCCTCTGGTATCGTTAAGTCCGTGATGGACGATTTAATGGATTACTTTGGCAGCATGACTCTTCCTGCGCAGGTTCGCATTGCGCTTGCTTGCTGCCTTAACATGTGTGGTGCGGTTCACTGTTCTGATATTGCTATCCTTGGTATTCACCGTAAGCCGCCACTAGTTGAAGACGATCGTCTTGAATATGTTTGTGAAATTCCGCTGGTTCTTGCTTCGTGTCCTACGGGTGCTATTAAGCCTGCTACGGTTGAGATTGATGGCAAGAAGAAGAAGACCGTGCGCGTAAACGAGTCTCGCTGTATGTTCTGTGGTAACTGCTACACCATGTGTCCGGCTATGCCTATTGCTGACGGCGAAGGCGACGGTGTTGCCATTTTGGTTGGCGGTAAAATTTCTAACCGTGTTTCTGCTCCCAAGTTCTCCAAACTTGTCATTCCTTACATCCCGAATGAACCTCCGCGCTGGCCAACCACGGTTAAATGGGTGCGCAAGATTCTTGAAACCTATGCCAAACATGCCCGCAAGTATGAACGTATTGGTGAATGGGCAGAGCGCATTGGCTGGGAACGCTTCTACGAACTCTGTGAAATTCCGTTCTCTCCTAAGACTATGGACGACTATCGCCTGGCTTACGATACTTATCGTACTTCGTTGCACTTTAAGTTCACCAGCCATGTGGATATTAAGTAGGAATTAAACAAGGAGGTTTATTGTTATGGATATCGAAGAGGTCAAACAAAAGATTCTTGAGTTTATGGAAAAGAAGGCCAAAAGCAAGTCTAAGATTTATCTAAAAGACATGCAGAGGGCCATCCCTGATGCCAAGCCCATGCTTATCAAAAAAGCGGCCAATGAACTCGTGCGGGAAGGTAAACTTGAGTACTTCTCCACTGGTTCTACCGTGATGTACAGCTTACCGGGGCAGGACCTCGAAAAAGGTATGCACCAAGAATAAGACAAAAGAAAAGGGCCGGGCAACCGGCCCTTTTCTTTTTGATTCTAAATCTTAGAAACAAAAACCGGCTTAACAGTTTCCGTTACTATTCTTTTGGTATCAGTCACTTTTAGCTTTTCAAAGAGAAAAGCTGTCTTTTCGGCAAGTGTTTTCATGATTTGTTCTTTTATTTTAGGGTCTAAGTCCCACCAATCTTTTTTAAATGGGCCAAAGCCTTTTTTACGTACTTTGTAAATAAACTGGGCCTCAGACCAGCCTTCTTTCCACTCTTTACGGAAGTTTTCTTTTAAAAAGACGTAAATTTTTTGCCTAAAGGATTCCGGAAGCGCCGGGTGGTCATAGATCAGGTTTTGAAAGCCGGTTGCCAGGTGTATTTCACAGCAACCAACTTCCGGGAAGAGATGAAACATTTCCTCAGGCAGGGTGGAGGCCCCGTGCTGCACGGCCCCTGCCATGCCATATTCACGCCGGGCAATCTCAGAAAGGGTTTTAAGGGTATCAAAGTCAACGGCAACTTTAGCTACACTTCCGTCAGGGAGAACAACACCGCCGTGAGCTGTACCAGTTTGCACGCTTATTTTTGAGATGCCAGGGCCTTTTTCAAGATGTTTCAGGTATTCATTCATAAAGGCCCTGAGTTCTTCAGGGGTGCTGTTATGCCCGCCGATTTCGCCGATTTCCCCTCCAATGTTTACCGTAACTCCCATAGGCTCTCTTTCGCGGATGTAGCTGGTCATCTCAGCAGTCATAAGGGAGTTAAAGTACTGTTGTTCCTCCAAAGTTGGTTTTTCGATGTCAACCAGGGTGGAAGCATCTATGTCTATCTGGTAGAACTCTGCCTCTAAGGCCTCGTTTGTAAGTTTTTTGATATTTTCTTTTTCTTTATCAGGGGCAGCGAAAAAGGCCTTTCTTTTAAACTGGAAATGGTCTCCCTGGATAAAGACAGGTCCGGTGTAACCCTCACGTGCTGCGGCGGCAGTGATAACACTTGCGTATTCAAGGGGGCGCTGAAGCGTATAGCTTATTTCAGAGCGAGCAATTTCAAAAATCAAAGCACTTACGTTTTTCTCAAGGGCTACGCGAAAAACTGTGCGGGCAAAATCATAAGTTAGCCCGCGGATATTGATAGCAGGTACGGTAAAACCAGGAAATTCTTTTGCCATTTCCTGGTAAAGCCCGAAAATTGAGGCGGGAATGGCCCCTAAAGACTTGGCCAGTTCTTTTACAAAGATAAGGCGCTTTTCTTTTAATTCTTTTTCTTCGGTGAAGACCGCTTCATAGACAAGATCGTCTAAGGCTTTCCTTGCTTTTGAGGGGTCAATAATTTTTATGCCTTCCTTGGATACTTCAAAGCCTTGGTTCATTTTAGTCCTCCTTGATTTTTCGGGTAAAAAGCAAATAGGCGGTGTGTGCCACCATGCGGTCTTCAGGGCGAAATCTTTCAGGGTTTGTTTTATAAAAACGAAGCATGATTTCTAGGACTTCGGTGCCCACAAAGGGAAGTTTTTCCAAAGCCCTAAGGGTCTCACTTACCTGATTGGCGGTGGGGAGTAAAACACCGAGGGGAGCCCCGCCTTTTAGGGCACGCCACGCACCTTCCAGTAATTCCCACGGGGTTTTGAGGTCAAGAAACACCGCGTCAACTTCTTCTTTTTCTTCAAAAACTCCCTGGGCCTCGCCCTTAAAAACAACCCTTTCTAACAGGCCAAATCGTTTTAAGTTTTCCCTTGCTACCTCCTGGAAACGGGCTTCTTTTTCATAAGAGATGACTTTGCCTTCTTCCCCAACAGCGTGGCTAAAGGCGATGAGAAGACTCCCAGAGCCGGTGCCGCATTCAAGGACAATCTTTCCAGGGCAAACATCAAGTCTTAAGAGGATATAGCCGATGTCTTTGGGATAGATGATCTGGGTGACCCTTTTAAGCTTCATCAGGTAGTCATAGACCGTAGGGCGCAGGGCATAGGCTTTGTGGCCTTTGGTGCCAATTATCGTGGTTCCAAAGGGTTTCCCAACAAGTTCCTTTAAAGGAAAATTGTCTTTGTGGGTTTGAAAGGGCCGCTCGTTTGCTTCTATCAAATAGGTGCGGCCCTCTTCGGTGCAAAGAAGTATTAAGTCTCCCTTTTTAATGGTCATTATCCTGCCTCGTAAAAGGCTTTGTAAGCGCGGTAAGTCATATAAAGATCGCCTTTGTGAGCAATTTCAAAAGGAGAATGCATGGAAAGAAGCGGCGGCCCGCAATCGATAATTTCCATGCCGTGGAAGGCTAGATACTTGGCTACCGTGCCTCCGCCGCCTTCGTCCACCTTCCCAAAAGAGGCTGCCTGCCAGATCACACGGGCTTCGTTTAACACCCGTCTTAGCCAGCCCACGTATTCAGCATGGGCGTCATTGGCAGCGTATTTGCCCCCATGGCCGGTGTATTTGGTGACCACCACCCCATGGCCGATCTTGGCGTCGTTTAGTTTTTCATGGACTTCCTGATAAAACGGGTCAATGCCTGCGGTCACGTCTGCGGAGATGGCTTTGGTTTTAAAAAGTAGTTCCAGCAGAAGGTCCCCGGAAGGAGAAAGCCCTGCGCGCTTTAGGAGGTCATAATAGATTTTTTCAAGGAGCCTGCTTTTGGCCCCGGTGTTTCCGTCTGAGCCTATTTCTTCTTTGTCAAGGAAAAGGGCGATGGAGGTATAGGCCGGGGCTTCAAGGTTCAAAATAGCAGCAAGAGAAGTGAAGGCGCAGATGCGGTCATCCTGGCCGTAGCCTCCGATAAAGGCCCGGTCAAGCCCTACATCACGGGCAGGGCCTGCTGGAACAACTTCAAGCTCAGCACTGATAAAGTCTTCTTCTACCAGCCCGTAGCGGTCGTTTAAAAGCTTTAAGATGCCAAGCTTGACTCTTTCTTTTTCTTCACTATCTGCCAAAGGGATTCCGCCTACCAGCACGTTAAGTTTTTCTCCTGGGATGGCTTCAGAGAGCTTTTTCTCCCCCTGAACTTTGCGGGCAAGGTGAGGCAAAAGGTCACAGATGGTGAGCACCGGGTCTTTTTCGTCTTCGCCAATCTTTATGTGCACGACCTCGCCGTCATTTTTGATCACCACACCGTGAAGGGCAAGGGGCATGGCGACCCAGTGATATTTTTTGATACCACCGTAATAGTGGGTTTTGAGATAAGCCATGTCGTATTCTTCAAGAAGGGGGTGAAGCTTAAGGTCAAGGCGTGGAGAGTCAATGTGACTGGCAATAAGCCTTATGCCGTCTGTTAGGGGGTTACGCCCGGCTACTACTGCAGCCACGACTTTGTTGCGCAAAACGTAATACCAGCGGGTGGTGCTTTGGGGGTGAAAGCCTCTTTTTTCAAGTAGATGACATATCTCTTCGGCACATTCCCTTTCGGTTTTGCCTTTGGTCAAGAAGTCTTTGTAGTCAGTTGCCAAAAGTTCCAGGGCATTTTTTTCGTCTTGGTCTATTTTATCCCACACATGGGCAGACTTATAAGCTAATTTTTCTTTGAGTTCTTTTAGTTCGTTTTTCTCTTCCATTTTTACCTCCTTTTAATGGTTATTCCCTCTCGGGGGAATACGCCTTGGGGCTGGAGCAAATTCTACTGATGGCTGCTGGCGCATGGGCTGGGGGAAAAGATTCATGAGTTCGTAGATTTCTTCAGGCATGTTTTTGCTTACCGGAAGCCCCAGGGCCTTGGCTTCGTCAAAAGTGATGGGATAATCGTGGGTCCAGCGGCCCTGTGAGAGAAGCTTTGCCAGCTCTTTTACCTTTTCTTTGGGGAAGCGGCCGTTTAAGAGTTCTTCCAGGTTGTATTCCATCTGGTTAAGGGCTTTTTCTGCTACGTCTGCAAGAATCAAAGTTTCGTCGTCGATTTTGTCAATGGGCTTTGTCTGGCGAACTTTTACCAATGAGGCCGCAGGGAATTGTCCTATTTGGGGATCAACCGGGCCAAGGACCGCATGTTCATCCATAACGATTTCGTCCGCTGCAAGGGCGATAAGGGTTCCGCCGCTCATGGCGTAATGGGGCACAAAGGCCGTTGTTTTGGCTTTGTGACGTTTAAGGGCCTTGGCAATTTGTAAAGAGGCAAGCACCACCCCTCCAGGGGTATGGAGGATAATGTCAATGGGAACGTCTGGGTCTGTCATGTGAATGGCGCGGATTACCTGTTCAGAGTCGTTTATGTCTATGAAACGCATGATGGGAAATCCGAGAAGGCTCATGGTTTCCTGACGATGCACCAGAAGGATGACTCGGGAGTTTCTTTTCTGTTCAAGCTTGCGAATCATGCGCTGGCGGGCGGCTTCAAGAAACTTTTGCCTTAGCATGGGTTGAAACATCATGATGATGAATATGAGCCAGAAGATGTCGAATCCTGAGACTCCACCCGTCATAACAAACTCCTAGCGGTTAAATTTTTCTCCCAGGGAGTAAGAAACACCCCAGGGGCGAACTTCGTCTCGGTAGCATTTACGCCCAAGACAGAAAATCCGATGGAGAAAAAGCCCTACTAAGAAACCTCCTATGTGAGCCCACCAGGCAACACCACCAACAGCCTTTCCGTGGATGATGGAAAGGGTGCCAGAGAAGACCTGCAGTAAATACCACCAGCCAATATAGAGGATGGCCGGGATTTCGAAAAAGAAGGGAAAAAAGAAAATAGGTATCATGACAATGACCCGGGCCAGTGGGAAAAGCCCGTAATAGGCCCCAAGCACCCCGGAAATAGCACCAGAGGCCCCAATCAATGGAAGGGTTGATTTGGGATGGAGCCATATGTGAACTAAAGTAGCAGCTACGCCGCAGAGAAGATAAAACGCAAGAAAGCGTTTGTGCCCCATGCGGTCTTCTACGTTGTCGCCAAATATCCAAAGAGTCCACATGTTCCCGATGAGGTGGATCCAGCCCCCGTGTAGAAACATAGCGGTAAAAAGAGAAACAATGTTCGCCAAGAAAAAGCCATTTCCTTCGGTAAATCTTGCCGGGACAACACCAAGATACATCACTAAGGCTTCCCTTGTCTCTGGAGGAAGGCTTAGCATAAAGATGAAAATGGCAGAGTTTACCAAGATTAAACTAACCGTTACCACGGGAAATGTTTTACGGGGTACAATGTCCTGTATGGGTATCATCCTAGAGCTCCAATAGCTTCTCCTCTTACATTTTTGCGGAAGGATTCGCTTTTGGCCACCAGATCTTCAAAATCTTCTCGGAAAACTATGCCAAAGGAAAATTCCTGGGGACTCAGTTCAGGGGGCAGTTTTTCACAGGTCTTGAAAACTTTTTTCTCAGCGGCAAGGAAAAGCCCATCTCTTCCTGCCTCTGCAAAGAGGCGTGCCAGGCAGGCATGGGCAGAAGCGTTTTCAGAAAGGGCGTAAAACTCTGCAGCCTTTAGTGCGTAACGGTTGCCATTAAAAGAAATGCTTCCCCCTTTGGCTTCTTTCACCAGTTGAAAGGCCTCAACATCGGTAATGCTATCCCCTATGTAAAGTACTTCTTCGGCAAAAAGACCTGTTTTTTCAAGGCTTTCTCGGACTGCGCGAGCCTTTTCTGGCCCTCCAATGGGGTTTACCTCACGCAGGAAAACTCCGGCCTTTAGCTCAGGAAGAATTTTCCAAAAGATTTCTTCCAGGCGCAAAATAGCCTTTTGGCTTTCTTCAGATAGATCTGAAAATTCTTTAGCGTGATGCGGTATTTCGAGCGAGGGAAGAATTGCTATTTGCTGAGCAAGCTTTTCAAGAAAGCTGATTTCTTGAGTGCTAAGGGAGATTTTTTCCATATCAACTTCGGTGCAAAAGACGTTTTCCCGCGGAAATCCTGATATCTCACACAAAGCTTCGAGATAAGGACAATAACTCGTGCTGATTATAAAAGTGGGCCAGTTTTTACTGGCATAGCGCAGAAACTCGATAGCTTTCGGAAGAACTTTGAGGGTTTTTTTGGAAAATTCGCGCATGATGTCATTGGTAACCCCGTAGGCCTTTAAAAAAGGAAGTACCAGTTTGAGGGTGTCTCCGGCTTTATAACCAGGTCTTTTTTCGATATCTGCCAAATAATCGTCGTATTTAGAAATAATAGCGAAAAACTTGTCTCCATGTGGGATGAATTTTTGGCAAAGCTCAAAGGCGTTGTCGTTAAGAGTAAGAGGCCCTTCACAATCAAGGTTTACCTGTGGCATTTTTACCCCCTTTTTACTCTTCTCTAATAAATTTTTATGGGATAATCTACCCCATAAAAGCAGGAGGGGGCATAGCGCATGAAACCAAAAAGACTGTGGCTTGACATTTTTTTCCAGGAGCAATTTTTACGTGTTGAGCGGTTTTTATACATTTTGGTGGCCGTGCTTATCTTGATCGCCTCGGCAGTGGTAATCTACGACGGCGCCCTTGCCCTTTATCACTTGATTATTGACGAACACGATTTTACCCATGGCATCCTGAAAGTGATGGACCGTTTTTTGCTCGCCCTGATGTTTCTTGAAATTTTACACACTGTTCAGATTATTTTTGGAGAAGAGCATCATCTTGCCTGTGTGGAACCCTTTATCATGGTTGCTATTATAGCCTCGGTAAGAAGGCTTCTTATTCTATCTTTTGAGATTTCTCATGCTGGCCAGATTCCTTTAGATAGACTCCACTACTATCTTGTGGAAATGCTTATTATCGGAATTTTGATTGTCTGCCTTGTAGGTGCCGTAATTTTCTTGCGCAGATCCCGGGAGAGGAGGAGACAAAATGTATCCTGATGATCGTATCTTAGTGATAGATTTTGGGTCTCAAACCACCCAGCTTATTGCGCGCAGGGTGAGGGAACTTCACGTTTACAGCGAGATAAAACCTTGTACGGCCTCCCTTGAGGAAATAAAGGCCTTTGGGGCTAAAGGGATAATTCTTTCTGGTGGGCCGGCAAGCGTTTATGACGAGGGAGCGCCTACTATCCCTCGCGAGGTATTTGAACTGGGAGTTCCGGTTTTGGGTATTTGTTACGGGATGCAACTCATGACCTTTATCTTGGGCGGCAAGGTCGAAGAAAGCTCAAAAAGGGAATACGGCCCAGCTGACCTTACGATTCTAGACACCGAAGACCTATTTTACGGCTTAAATACTTCCCGCAAATACCGAGTGTGGATGAGCCACGGGGACAGGGTAGAAGAACTTGCCCCTGGCTTTGAATCCATTGCGAAAAGTGAAAATTCTCCTTATGCCTCTGTCCGAAACAAAGAAAAGTCCCTTTTCGGCGTACAGTTTCACCCAGAAGTAGCACATACGGAAATTGGCCGCGAGGTGCTTGCCAACTTCGTGTTGCGTATTTGTAAGTGTGAGCCCACCTGGACCATGCGCTCTTTTATAGACCGCGTGGTTGAGGAGGTGCGTGCCAAGGTTAGCCCAGAAGAAAAGGTCATTTGTGCCCTTTCTGGAGGAATTGACTCCACGGTCACTGCGGTACTTGTGCACAAAGCAATTGGTGACCGGCTGGTCTGTATTTTTGTAAACAATGGCCTTTTGCGTAAAGGTGAGGTGGAAAGTGTTCTCAATCTCATGCGCTCCCTTGGCCTTAACGTGCGTTATGTAGATGCCTCTGAGCGTTTTTTAGAGCGTTTAAAAGGTGTTACTGATCCTGAGAAAAAACGTTTAATCATCGGCCACACTTTTATCGAAATTTTCGAAGAAGAGGCCAAAAAAGTAGGCAGGGTGACCTATCTCGCCCAGGGAACCCTCTATCCTGACGTAATTGAAAGCGTGTCCTTTAAAGGCCCCTCTGCCACCATCAAGACACATCACAATGTAGGCGCACTTCCCGAGCGCATGAAACTAAAACTCATTGAGCCCTTGCGTGAGCTTTTTAAAGACGAAGTGCGCGAAATAGCCAAAGAACTTGGGCTCCCAGAAGACATCATCTACCGCCAGCCCTTTCCGGGGCCAGGCCTTGCCATTCGCATCCTGGGAGAGGTCACCAAAGAAAGACTTGAAATCCTTCGCGAAGCAGATGCCATTGTGCTTGAAGAGATGAAAAAAAGCGGCTGGTATCGCAAGGTGTGGCAGAGTTTTGCCGTGCTTTTACCTGTGCGCAGCGTGGGGGTGATGGGTGATTTTCGCACTTACGAGTACGTGATTGCCATAAGGTGTGTTGATAGCGTTGATGCCATGACCGCGGACTGGACAAGGCTCCCCTACGATATTTTGGCACGTCTTTCCAATCGGATTATCAATGAAGTCCGTGGGGTAAACCGGGTGGTTTACGATATCTCTTCCAAACCCCCTGCCACTATTGAATGGGAGTAAGATGGATGTGAAAAACAACAGACAGAAGATCAAGGTCCTACTTGCCTGGGACAGGGATATCAGCTTTGAAGAATTAAAAAGTGCGGTGTGCAGGGGAGAATCTCCTTTTTTTGAAAGAGCCCTTTCAAAACTTACGTGGGATGAACTTATAAAACTTTTTGGGAAACCAGAAACCTTTTTTGACACTCTGGAAAAGGGCTTAGCTGGTCAGGGGTTGCGCCGCCCAATTGAGCTTGACCAACGGTTCAGAAAAAAATTAAATGACTGGCTTTCTTTAAAAGAGATTTATGAAAGACACTGTTTCCATAAAAAAGATTGAGTCTTTACAGAACGATGTTTTAAAGCAGGTAGCCAAAATCCAAAAAAAGTATCCTGATATTTTTTTTGTTTTTACCGGAGGCACGGCCCTTTCTCGATTTTATTTGAAACACAGGTTTTCTGAAGATATTGATCTAATAATCTCGGGAACAGACGAGAGAAGTATTTTAAGAATTTCTCAAGAATTTTCACGACGACTAACTATCTGCGGACGCCTTGAATTGAGAAATTTCGATTTAGATTTTGGCCACTTTGAATGGTTGTTGTTTTCAAAAGATACTTTTTTAAAAATTGAACTTTCCCAAAAATTTGGCAGAAATATTTTCCCACCAAAGGTTTTCGGAGATCTTTTAGTTGAGGATTTAAAAGGGCTTTTGGTGGGAAAAATTGAAGCATTTCTTGGAAGAGAAGATCCCAAGGATTTGATAGACCTTTTGATCTGTTTTCAAAAGCATCCCGACGTTTTATGGGAAGCAATTAACGAGGCCTCAAAAATGATCCCGGCCTTTGGTTATGCGCATTTCTTAAGAGAAATTGAGCAAAGGCCTTTATCTCTTGAACGGCAAAAGTTGTTTATTTCTTGTTCTCTGGCAAAGTTTGAAGAATTAAGACACGGGTTGATAAAATATTTTTTTGAGAAAACTTAGGCGCCCCCTTAGCGGGGGCTTTTTATTTTTTACCAGGGTTCTACGTAAAGTTCGAAGTAGGCCCTTGAGTGGGCACAGGCAGGGCATTCCTCAGGGGCTTCAAGGCCTTCGTGTACGTATCCGCAGTTGCGGCAACGCCACTTAACCTGCATTTCACGGCGGAAAACGCGGTCTTCTTCTATCAATTTGGCAAAGGCATCATAGCGGCGCTCATGATACATTTCTGCTACCGCAACCCGTTCAAAAACACCTGCTATTTCAGGAAACCCTTCCTGACGGGCAATCTCGGCAAACTCTGGGTACATTTCTTTCCATTCGTAATGTTCCCCGGCCGCAGCGTGACGCAGGTTTTCTAAAGTGGTGCCAATCTTTCCTGCGGGAAAAGTAGCACAAATTTCTAGGTCTCCACCCTGAAGAAACTTGAAAAAGCGTTTGGCATGTTCTTTTTCCTGGTTGGCAGTTTCTTCAAAAATGTGTGCAATTTGTACGAAACCTTCTTTTTTAGCCACCGAGGCAAAATAAGTGTAGCGATTTCGCGCCTGGGATTCCCCAGCAAAGGCCTTGAGCAAATTCTTTTCCGTCTTGGTTCCTTTCAGTTTCATCTTAACCTCCTCTTTTTTATTTAATGGGAACATTTTTTGTCGTCATTTTTCGGGATCCGTTCCTATTTTTCGTTCCAAAAATAGGAATGATATTTTTATCAACGTCGGTTGTTTAGTGCTCCCATTAATCTTAAACTATCATAAAATAATTCTTAGTCAAAAATCATTCTAAATAAAATTCTTCTTTTAATTTACGGGCAAGAAGACTTTTTACCATCTCCCTGGGATTTTGGCCTTGATAAAGTACTTTATAAACAGCGTTACAAATGGGTGTTTCCACACCTACTTTTTGAGAAAGCGCTCTAACCGAAGAAGTTGTGCGCACTCCTTCGGCTACTTGTTTAAGGTCTGAAAGAATCTTCTCGAGTGGTTCTCCTTGTCCCAGGCGTAGTCCAACGGTGCGGTTGCGTGAAAGAGGGCCTGTGCAGGTAAGGACCAGGTCTCCCATGCCGGCAAGCCCTGAAAAGGTTAAAGGGTTGGCCCCAAGCTTTACTCCCAGCCGCGAAATTTCTGCAAGCCCCCGAGTGATAAGGGCTGCCCTGGCATTTAGGCCAAGTTCCATTCCGTCAGAAATCCCAACAGCGATGGCAATAACGTTTTTAAGGGCACCTGCAAGCTCCACCCCCAGCACGTCTAAACTTCGATAAGTGCGGAAATAATTAGCAGCAAAGGTTTGTTGGACAAATTTTGTGATTTCTTCTTCGTAGCCGGCGATGGTTACCGCGGTGGGGAGCCCCTTGGCGACTTCTTCGGCAAAGCTTGGCCCTGATAGAATGGTGTAATAGGAATGCCACTTGGGAGGTAATTCTTCTCTAACAACCTGGCTCATGGTGGCCAGGGTCTTTTCTTCAATCCCTTTAATAGTTGATACCAAGGGAACGGGATCTTCTGGTAGAAAATCTAGAAGATTTTTCAGGGCGTTTCTCAAAGCGTGAGAAGGAACTGCCAGTACGATTAGCTTTTTCTTACGCAAAGATTCGGGTTCGCAAGTGGCTGAAAGATTTTTTGGGAGTTTGATTTTGGGGAGATAAAAGGGATTTTCTTGGCGTTCGTTAATGGTTTGAGCAATCTCTTGCCTTCTGGCCAGAAGTTCTACTTTTGCGCCTTTTTCTGCAAGTAGTTTACCAAGAGCCGTACCCCAACTACCAGCACCAATGATTGCTACTTCCATATGCCTTATTTAACTACGTAAAATTCTTATTTACAAAATTTTTTTAGAGACCATTGCAAAATACCTTCTTTTGCGGTTGTGCTTGTAACGTTGGTCTTGGCAATTTTATAAAGTTTTATCCAGATTTATCGGCATAAAAAAGTGTTTTTATTTTTCGTCAGGGGCGATTGTTCACAACGAAAACATAAAAAGGCTTTAAAGGGAAAGTCCCCCAGGACTTTCCCCTTAAGACCATTTTCACAGGAACGGGAGCATGTTTTAGTCGATAATGCTTTCAGGGATTCCTTCCCATTTTTCCCTACGAAAAATAGGAACGGATCCAAGGTGTTGTCGCTAGGCGCCTTGTACGCCCGCGCGATTCCATAAGATTGCTTTGCTTCTATCGTAATGAAATTTTAAAATCCGGCTGTTCTGTGCTCAAAGAAACATTCCTTTTCCACAAAATTTCTACGTTTTTTCTACGAAATATTCCTAAAGCAGGGGCATTTTATCTTCGAAAAGAGAAATAGAAAACACTAATGTGAAATCTCGGAGATTGGTGTTGCAGGCACAACTGGATCCGTTCCCGTTTTTCGGAACAAAAAAGAAGAACGTTCCTGGAACAGGATTTAAAAAAAGCTTTTGCAAAGGTTTCTAAAAAATATTTGGGAGCAGATATGCTTAATTCTAAGAAGAATCAAGGATTAACTTTAGTTGAGATAATAATAGCATTAGCTGTTTTAGCAATTTTAGCAAGTTTCGCTTGTCCCAATTTTATACAACTTGTAAAAAATGAGAAGCTAAAATCTTTTGCTAATCAAGTTTATGCTGACATTATGCTCGCAAGAAGTCTCGCAGTAAAACACAATGGCGCTAAAGTTGAATTTTCTAATAATGGTTACTCAGTGAAAATTAATGGCGATGTTACGTATAAAACAGTTAGTGCACCAGATGGTATTATTGTTAGTAATAATTTTACTAATAATGAACTTGAATTTAAGAGGAATTCTTTGCCAAAATTTAACGGAACTATTTCCATTTCAAATGGATCTAAAACAATAAGTATAATTGTTAATTTAAATGGAGGTGTTAGTTTTGAAGCGAACTGATGGTTTTACTTTAGTAGAGAGCCTAGTTGCTTTGGTAATATTTCTTATTGCTATAGCCGCTTTTTCTTCCCACGCTATAAGTTTATTTAAATACCAAAAGATAAATGAAGAACGTCAAAAGGCCTTGGCTAAGGCAGAATACATACTTAATAATTTGCTGGCTGAAGGATTTAGCGATGATTGTCTTTCAGTAGGAAATCACTCTTGTACGTCTAATTCGGATTGTTGTGGTGGTTATGGAGAAGATCCTGCGATATCCTGGAATGTATCATATGGTCCTGATAATTATACTAAAAAGATCAGTGTTACTGTTAATTTTTCCTATCAAGATTATGCTGCATCTGTAAACTTAGTTTCTCTGAGGGGAGATTGGGAGGTTAGTAAATGAAAAATCGAAGAGGCTTTACTTTAGTTGAACTTTTAATATCAACTTTAATTTTTTTACTTCTTTTGGCAGCTATTGTTGCGGGATTTTCAAATATTTATAGGCCTTTAACGTCTTCATTTGGGCTTTCAAGATCAGAATCTTCTATTCCTTTAGCTTTAGAGCTTATTAATTCTGATTTACGTAAAGTAGGATATTCCGCTAATGGCACCATTACAGACCCTTGTGAATACGGAAATAATTGGATTTATGTTAAATTTATAGATTATGATGAATCTAGTTGTGCTGATAAGGATTGGAATAATGTGTCTTGTAGAACATGTGTCAAATATTATCTATCTGATAATAGACTGATGAGAGATGTTGACTCAGGTTGTGATGGTAGCTCTGTTACTTCTTCTGTTTTTCCGGATAGTATTATAGTAGAAGAATTTAGACCTGAAATTGCAAGTTCTGTTTCTTCCCCTCTTGTAATTGGTTATAAGTTGAAGCTTAAAACTAAAGGTCTTTTAGGTGATAGAATTATCGAGATAAAAGATAAAATAATAGCCTATAATTGTGATGAATGTATTTCTAGCCCTTGATTAATATTAGGAGGTATATCATGTTTAATAATAAGGCATATATCTTGATCAGTGTTTTGGGTTTTATTCTCGTGTTTATGGTTTTAGGAGCTGCAGTTACTCAAATGGTAACTGCAGACACTAATCTTCAGATTAATTTAAAACATTCAAAACAGGCTTTAGCAGCTGCAGAAGCAGGGGTTCAAAGAATTCTTGGATTAATTGCTAATAATAAACTTGATAGCTATTGTACAAAAGTTAATACAGACAATTATACTTGTAATGGGACTTTAAGTGACAACATGAATTATCTGGCTAATATTGATCTTGCTAATAGTACAATTGAAGCACAGGGTTTTTTTGTGGATTCTACTTATTCTATTTATGTTGAGTTTAAAAAGGGTAGAGACTTTTATTCTTTTGCTGTTAATGGAAAGTTTGATATTTCAGATTTTAGTAGTGTAGGTAAAGGAGAGAACTGGTCCGATAACACTACGGTAGGAGTAAAAGAGATAGATCAGACCCTTGCGGAAGATATGAGAAATAAGAATTTTGATATAGAGATAAGAAGTGATTTAGATTTGCCCAGAGTTTCTGATATTAACGTTAATTTATGGAAGCCTAATTCTAGTAGTTGTGATTATGGAGATTTTTCTAGTGATATTACTATTAGTGCTAATTTAATAGACAAAAATGGTGATGGGAAAGTGGTAGTTTGTGCTAATAATCTTTCTTTAGATGATAGTCTTATTTATTTCCAAAATGATCTGATTATTTTTGCGGAAGGAGATATCAATTTTACTAGAAATACTACTCTTAAAAAAAGAACTGGTTCCGATGCGGATCTAACTATTATTTCTTTAGGAAAAATGAATTTTGATGATAATAGTAATATAGATTTTGCTGGTGCTGATGCTGGATATAATATTTTATTATATGCTAAAGAGGGAATTGAGAGTGATGATACTACTGGTCAATGGATTTCTATATCTGGAAATCAAAACACTGATCGCATTTCTAATGTTTTCATTCTTACACCAGATAAAGTCGAAGTCGATCGCGATTTGATAGATGATACTGCAAAAACTAGAAATGATGTTAACTTTATAATTTGGGCCGACAAAGGTATTGAAAGTACTAATGGCGGCTTTGATATTAGTGGTAGTTCTGATACCGAACGTAATTTTTCGATAATTGTTGCTGATGGAGATGCTAATTTTGATCGTTGGCAATATACTGGATCTGAAACTCGTGCTGGACTTACTTATGAAAAAATTGTTAATTATTGCAATTCAACAGACATTCCAGAATTCTATCGCAATATTTATTGTGAACTCAAAGATCAGATTGAAAACGGCGACGGAAAAAAGATAAAAATTATTTCATGGCGTGTGGAGTAGCTTTATTACTGATAGCATTTTGAATCGACCATGCCAGGGATCCGTTCCCATTTTTCGGAACGAAAATAGGAACGTATCCTCAGCTATATCGAACGTTTGTTTGCCCTAATCACCCACTTAAGGGATAAAAATCGCTTTATTTTTATTTTTTGGGGAATAAATACTTGAGGTTTGCCGAAATTGTATTTTTTCTCGGGCCATTTTTCAGGACGTGCTTGCTTAAACCAGGGGTAGCTAAAACCACTTTGCAAAATTATAGCAAGCGGCCTGGTATAATGCCAGGTAGGAAAGCTAAGAAGCCTTTTTAACGATATTTCATAAAAATACTTAGCTTTTGCGCGGAATAACTCTTTTTCTTCGTTGTTATTTGTAAAATATGCGGCTAAGTTGAAAACTTCCGCCTTGCGTATTTCTTGTGCCGCCCATGTCTCCGTGGGATATTCTAAAAGTTCGGGTTTATCTAAATAAAAATACTCTTTTTCTGCCATCCAACGCGCGTAATGGATAAGGCTTGCTCTGGCATAAGAAAACATAAAGTCAAATTCTTCCCATTCCTTTTTAAGCAAAAGATACTTGCCGAGGACTTGTAGAAAAACCGTATAAGACCATCTTTCCTCTGGATTCAAAAGCCCTAGTTCGTCTTGATTATCTTCAGGGTGAATAGAGCGGCGAATAAATTCTTCAGCTTTAAGAAGATAACGCTTTTCATGGGTAAGCAAAAAGGCATCGAGAAGACAATTGATGGAATTGCCAGCACCACGTCCTGGCCCGTGATACCAGGGATCTCTTGTTTGGGTAGCCAGGCCGCTTGGAGTTTTGTCAAACCAGGCAAAGATTTTGTAAGGTTTGTCCATATCAATGACATGTTCTGCAAAGGAAATTACCGCTTCTTTTGAGCGTGGATCTCCTGTTAAAAAATAATGTAAAAGAAGTCCTGAAGAATAAAGATGTTCGTTTGAGGGCCCTCCACCTACAATGCCTGCGTCTTTTGAGTAGCAACGATGGGTTGAGCGATAAGCATCTACATAGTGAAAAGTATGCCAGAAAAGGCCATTGTTATAAGCTGGTTTGTCTTCGTTAGTATGGTATATGTCGATATCATAAACATGACGCGCTAAAGCATCAGCTAATATAAACCAGTCTTCACTGGCAGAACTTAAAAATTGAACCAAGCAACTGTAGATCAGGTCGTATTGGTTGTTATAATGAGAGATGATCGGCTTTTTCCCTTTATTAAAGACGTTTTCATGGTCAGCATAGATGTCTCCGAAATTGCGCCAGCCAAACTCATCGATAATCTCTCTTTTGGCAAAAAATGAAGTAGGGCCAGCAACAGCACTTTCTATCATTTCTTTATAAAGAGATGGCAGTTCTTCAGAGGGTAAAAAACAAAAAATAGCACATGTTTGTTTGATATAATCAGGATCAAGATAAATGTTTGGCAGATCATTCACCCAGGTAAAATCAAGGTCTTGCTCCGCAAAAAAGATGGTATGAGTTTTTTGTTCTCCGCCTTGTATTTCGTGTAAATCAGGGAACTCCTCAGGAAAAAGGCCTACGCGCAAAAAAGTACCATCATAAGAAATAACTTTAGGGAAATTTTGCCAAAATTCCTTAACTGCAAGGGAAAAGTTTTCGCTTCTTATGACAGGATTTGCCCTTAAACCGTAAGTCTCGTTATCATCGTAGGCGAATAAAAAGCCTCTCATACGGATAGGGACTTCTCCCAAACGGTTGACATGATTGCGAGAAAGCCAGTTCTCTCCACCACTTGACTCCTGGTAAAGGCTAAATTTTTTTGCTTTAACTGGTGCGTTTGTTGGTTCTGTTTTTATTAGGAATTTTTCCTTCGGAATTTCGAAAATAAGCGAAAAATCTTTCAGATAGATTGAACCAGGGTCCCCTAAATCCCAATAGCCGCCTTTGTGTTTAGCTCGTCTGGGATTCCTGATTGTGATATCCAGGCGATAGCAGTTTAAAAGGGGATAAAACGTCAAATATTCAAAGATATTAAGAACTACGTCCTGTTTGCGAGAAACGATTTGGTTTTCCCTTAAGAAGACCCACTTCACTGGGCCATGTTCTACAAAGGAAAATTTGTCAGGTTTAAAAGAGATTGTATGGCCCTTTTTGCCGATAATATTTATTTTGTAAGGAATTTTTGGGATGTGAGGCACAATTTCATTAGTTTTTGAAGAAGCCTTGGTGATTTCATATGTCCCTTCCTGGTCGGCAATAAAGTCAACTAGCAGCCATTTTATACTTTTATCAGGCCAACAGGAGAGTGCCTTAAACTGGGCGGGATAGTTTTTAGATCCTTTTACCAGGGAAAGCCCGGAAGTATCTTTCAACTCTCCCTTTTTAACGGGAACACCTATGGATACAGGTTGCTTGATCGAAATGTTTTTAAGGATAATTTTGGGGTTCACACAAAAAAGTTTAAATGAGACCCTTTTCCTTGTCATCAATTAATCGCCCCTGGGGGACGCTAAGGATCCGTTCCTATTTTTCGGAACGAAAAATAGGAACGGATCCTTAATAATGTCGGATATTTAAGACCCCATCAATATAACCCCTAAAACCTCTTAGAACCTCTGATCACCGATTACTGCTCACAAATCGCCCTTAGCCCGTTTAATCAACCTGTGGATTCTTCGGGCCTGACGGCCCCTCAGGATGACGGTGGTAAGTTGTCATCCTGAGCCGAGCGCTAGCGAGGCGAAGGATCAATTAATGGATTCTTCGGTCGCTTCGCTCCCTCAGAATGACCCTTTTTTACTCGTCATCGCGAGGCGACGTAGTCGCCGTGGCGGTCTCTCCCACAGCCGTCATCACGAGGCGACGCAGTCGCCGAAGTGATCTCAGGAAATCTCTTCCACCTCAAAAGAAACGATGTTCCGCTTGCGCTTGCTGAACTCAACCCCGATAAGCCAGATCTTTTTGCACTCGCCCTTATACTTCTCCCAGTAGCGCTTCTCTTTTAGCTGCAAAAGTGCTTTACCTTCTGGCTCATCCTCCACCACCTTAAACTCAAAGAGATAACACCTGCCCTCAAAAAGCACCGCCATGTCCAGGCGGCCCTGGTTAGTGACGTCTTCCACCCGCACGTCTAAGCCAAGCGCCGCAAAGTAGCAGTAAAAAATGCTCGCGTAAAAGCCCTCGTATCCCGCAAGCTCCGTTTTCCGATACCAATCGTGCGGTATCGAGGCAAAAAAAGCGCGAAAAATATCTATCAAGTCTTCTACTTTTCCGGATTCAAGGATACGGGCAAGCCGAATTTCATTCTGCACCTTAGTGCGTAAGTCCTGCACAAAATAATTGAGAAGATGTTCGGAAAAGGCAGATCTGACCTCAAGATTAGGATATCGAAGCTTATAAATGCGTTTTTTGCCGAGTACGTATTCTAGATTTTCGATGGTGAGATAACCCGTCTGAAATAAAATAGTTTCGGGCTTGATAGACTCTATTTCAAAACTTTCTAAGAGTTCTTCGCCAACTTCCAGGCGTTCAAGTTCAGGTATAAAAAACTTTCTCTCGGTAAGAAGCTTTATGAGAAAAGTCGGTGTGCCGGTCTCAAACCAGTAGGGCCTAAAATCATAACTTCGCAGAAAGAGCAGAATGTCGAAGGGATTGTAAACAGGCTCGCCAAGCCAGGAGTAGCCGTTATACCAGCGACGCACCTCAGAAAGATTAATTCCTTCCAGGCGGTCGGCAAAGGTGTTTTCAAATTCTTCTTGGGTGTAGCCACAGATGGTGGCGTAATCAGGGGAAATGGTTATGTCTTCCAGGTTATTTAAGCCTGAAAAGATCGAAACCTTGGAAAACTTGGTAACGCCGGTGAGGAAGCAAAACTTGAGATAAGGGTCTGCGTCTTTGAGTACGGAATAGAAGTTTTTTAACTCTTCGCGTATTTCTGCGGCTAGTTCGGGCTTGTGGATGTTATCAAGGATGGGTTTGTCGTATTCGTCGATAAGGA
>NZ_ATXH01000027.1 GCF_000421585.1 Thermodesulfatator atlanticus DSM 21156 | reverse complement strand
CGCCCTGGGAGAGCGTAAAGTATGAACAAGATGTTCGGTATGTTCAACATCAACACCGCCAACGATTACTTCAACGTCTTTTTTCTTGGCTTCGTAAACCAGGCCAAGAAAAGGCATATCGCGACATACCTCATGGCCACCCACCAACACGCAAACAGGTCGAAATTGATGCTCGGCGTTAAACTTTTTTAAGAATTCCGGCCAGTCTTTCTTGAGGATTCTTTCTTTTTTCATTTTCACCACCCTCCTGCAGGGAAAATTAGAAAATTTCTTTCACTTTAAAAGATAAACAGATTTTAAAACATTTCCGCTATTTCAGGATATTTTTTATCAAAAAAAATCCTAATTTTTTAACAAAAAAACTTGCGCTAAAGGTATTGTGTTGCTACTTCGAAAAACAAATCCCTTTGGAGGGCAATCATGGCGGAAAGAATAGTCGTTATCGGAGCCGTGGCCGCAGGGCCTCGTGCAGCCTGCCGGGCCAAGCGCCTTAACCCTCAAGCCGAAGTGATCATGATAGACAAAGACGATCTCATTTCTTACGGCGGCTGCGGTATCCCTTATTACGTCTCAGGAGATATCCCCGACGAAAAAGAATTACGCCTTACGGCTTTTAAGATGCTTCGTGACGAAAAGTTTTTTGAAAATGCCAAAGGTGTTCATACCTTAACGAAAACCCTTGCCACCAAAATAGACCGGGAAAAAAAACTGGTCCATGTCAAATATCTTGACTCTGGAAAGGAAGACACCATCGCCTACGACAAACTCGTCCTGGCCACCGGGGCCTCACCCTTTCTGCTTCCGATTCCAGGTCGGGATCTTGACGGAGTCTTTGCCATTTCAAATCTTCATACGGCCATAGAAATAAAAGAACGCATTTCCAAAGGGCTGGTGGAAAAAGTCGCCATTATCGGTGCCGGGGCCATTGGCCTTGAAATGGCAGAGGCCTTTCGGGATCTCTGGGGCCTTGAAGTGACGGTACTCGAATACTTTGGTCAGCCCCTTCCCCGGTTGCTTGACCCACCTATGGCACGAATTGTAGCAGAACATCTGAAAGAAAAGGGTGTAAAACTTGTGCTTAACGCCCGCACCAAAGAAATCGAAGGAAAAGACGGCAAAGCCACCGCGGTAATAACCGAAGATGGACGCTATGAATGCGATCTCGTTATTATGGCCACCGGGGTGCGTCCTAATTCGCAATTAGCAAAGGAGGCAGGCCTATGTGTTTCTCCCCTCACCGGGGGCATAGTGGTAAACGAGCGCTTACAAACTTCTGATCCCAACATTTACGCCGGGGGAGACTGCATTGAAATCACCCATCTTATCAGCGGCAAAAAAATGGTCATTTCTTCAGGGGCCCTTGCTAACCGCCACGGCCGCATAATTGGTACAAATCTTGCCGGTGGCACAGAAACTTTTCGAGGGGCAACCGGAGCCTTTGTAATGAAATGTTTTAACCTTGCGGTAGCAAGCTGTGGTCTTTCTTATGAAGTGGCCAAGCTTGAGGGTTTTGACGCCTTTTATGCCCTTCACAACCAAACAGAACGTGCCCACTACTATCCCGGTGCCGGGCTAATTTTCGTAGAAATAGTAGCTGATAGACGCGACAGACGCGTACTTGGTTTTCAGGCAGTTGGCCCCATGACTGATGGTGCTATGGCCCGGGTGAACTCCATCGCAAAACTTCTTGAATTTAAACCAAGGCTTGAAGACACCTCCTATATGGAACTTGCTTATGCCCCACCATTTAACGCTGCTCTTGATCCTCTAAACGTTGTTTCCATGGTGGCTAACAACATAGCCGACGGCCTTTTTAAGCCCATCGAATTTGACGAGGTGATAAAGCGCTTAAGAGAAGAAGACCCTAATACCATTTTCCTGGACGTAAGGAGCGAAAAAGAAGCCAAGCCTCTAATGGAAAAATATCCTGGCCGCTGGATATGGATTGTATATGACCAGGTAAGACACAATATTGCCAAAATTCCTCGAGACAAAGAGATAATCATAATTTGTAATTCTTCTATGAGGGCTTACGAAGCAGCGAGAGTGCTTTATGCTGCTGGTTTTGATAAAGTATACGTCCCCCTTGGGGGTATGAACTTCGTACGTCGTTGGGGATGGGAACTCTAGCCATGGACAAAATAGTTTGGGTTGGCATGGGTGGCTTTTGCGGTGCTATTGCCAGATACTGGGTTTCAGGGTTGGTAATGCGTTTTTCCCATTACTTTCCCCTTGGCACATTAACGGTAAATAGCCTTGGGTCTCTTGTCCTTGGTTTTATCATGACCCTTGTTTCGGAAACCCTTTTGATTTCGCCTAATATGCGTTTGTTGCTGGCGGTGGGCTTCCTGGGGTCTTTTACCACTTTTTCTACCTTTGCTTACGAAACCAATGCCCTTATTGAAGGGGGTGCTTTCTGGCTAGCCTTTTTAAACGTGGCTTTAAGTCTTTTTTTGGGATTGCTAGGGGTGCGCTTGGGAATTTTAGCGGCCAAAACTTTTGTCCTGTGAGGAAAATATGGCCTACAAGCTTTTGTCAATCTATATAGACGAAGATGAAAAAGGGCAGAAAAAGCCCCTTTACCAGGAAGTTCTTACCTATCTTACTGACAACGAAATAAAAGGGGCTACTGTTTTTAAAGGGGTTTTTGGCTGGGGGCCAGACGGAGTAATACATAGCATTCGCTTCCTACGGGCAAGCTCCGGCCTCCCGATGAAAATCGAAGTGATTGAAGAAGCCGAAGTCATTGAAAAGATCCTTCCAGGGCTTAAAAAATTAGTCCACAAAGGATTGATCACCGTCACAAATATTGAGGTTATCCGCTAAAGCATTGCGCACCCGCCCTGCAAGATAAAGAGAGCCTGCTACTACCAAAGGGAGCTTCCCCTGGCTTTTTCGTGCAGCTAAAAGGGCTTCTTCCCAGGATTTGTAGTATGAAATGTTTTCATTGCTATTGAGGGCCTTTTTCCACTCTTCAATGGTTACCGGAGCACGAGGCCCTGGCGGTTCGCAAATGAAAATCTTTGCCGCCTTGGGCATAATTTTTTCAAGCATTTTGTAAAAAGGCTTGGTTCCTCCTTCATTTGAAGCTGCAAAAAGAAGGATAAACTTTTCGATACCGGCTTGAGAAAGATTTTTGAGAAGAAGATTTATGCCTTCCTCGTTGTGTGCGGCATCAAGAATAACTGGCGGCTCAAAAGGCAAAAACTCAAAACGACAGGGCCAGAAAGTCGTAGATAAGGCCTTTTTCAATTTTTCTTCTGAGAGACGCAAAAAACCCTTTTCCTCTAGGATTTCAGCCGCCTTAATGGCAAGGGCCATGTTTTCTACCTGGTACTCACCACGAAGAGACAGGACAAGTCCTTCAAAAACATGTGCCCCCTCATAACGATGAGTATCTTTTGTTAACGGTTTGCAACGAAAATCACGCCCATATTGGTAAACAGGTGCCTTTTTTTGCCTGGCACTTTTAAGAATCACTTCTCTTGCTTCTTCTCTTTGAGGGGCAAGTACCACGGGAATCCCTGGCTTTATAATGCCGGCTTTTTCTCTGGCGATTTGAGAAAGGGTTTCTCCCAGATAGGCCATATGGTCGTAGCTAATAGGGGTGATAATGCTCAGGGCAGGTGTGATTACGTTAGTAGCGTCAAGCCTTCCCCCAAGCCCGCATTCAATTATTGCTATGTCTATTTTTTCCTGGGAAAAGGCCCAAAAAGCAATCGCCGTAGTAAGTTCAAAATAGGTAGCTTCGCCTGTCCCCAGAACTTCCTTTACGTCGGTGCAATATTTGGCGAATTTTTCTTCTGATAAGTTTTTTCCGTTGATTTTAAAGCGCTCACAAACACTTACGAGGTGAGGCGAGGTGTAAAGACCTGTTTTTAAGCCGTGGGCCCGTAAGATACTTTCAAGAAACGCTGCTGTAGAACCCTTGCCATTTGTACCAGCAAGGTGCACACACGGATAATTTTTTTCTGGATGTCCAAGGGAAGCTAAAAGTTTGTTGATACGCGAAAGGCCCGGCTTTATTCCGTGAAACTGAAATCCCGAAAGCCAGTTTTTTGCCTCGTTGAATTCCATAACCTACAAAGAATACAAAGGGGCCCACAAAGGGCCCCTTTAGGGCTATTTCCTGCGATGGGCAAGAGCAAAGAATTTCTCTACCTCACCGGTATCTTTGGTCAAGAGACTGACAATTACCATCACCGCAAAAGCTACCGGCACACTGTAAAGGGCTGGATTCACCAGCACCTGGAGGCCTAAAAGGCTTTTAAGCTTAAAAAAGCGTGCAAAGGTAAAAACAAGTGAAACGACAAGCCCTGTGGCCATACCCCATACAACCCCCTGTTTCGTAAGCCTTGGCCACCAAACCGTAAGAATAAGGGCTGGGGCAAAGGTGCTTGCCGCAATCCCAAAAGACATACCGACAAGCATACCGACGTTTTGATTTTTAAGCCAAATAGCAAGAGCAATGGAGATACCAGCTAGCACAAATACGGCTTTTTTGGCAAAGCTCACGCGCTCTTCGTCCGGACTGTGGGGTTTGAAGATAGAAGCATAGAGGTCGTGGGCGATACTGGTGGTGGCGGTGATCAAAAGTCCAGTACAGGTACTTAACATAGCTGCAAGCGCGCCCGCAGCGATGATACCAAGAAAAAGCTCTCCGCCTATCTTTTGCCCAAGCATGGGAACCGCCATGTTAGTGGCCACACCTTTTTTACCAGTGGCTACCAGATCAACTAAAACAGGATAAAGGGCGTACATAATGGCAAGGCCCACAAACAGAACCGAGGTATAAAAGATGGCGAGCCCCCAGATGGTAAACTCGATACTTTTCTGGGCGGCTTTTGCATCGCGCACCGTGTAAAAACGAATCAAGATGTGGGGAAGTCCAAGCACACCGATAAACAAACCAAGAACCAGGCTCAGGTGATTCCAAAAGTCTCGCAAACCAACACCAGGGGTCAAGGCACTGGGGGCATCAGGAAGCGCTTTACGCGCGGCCTCAACCGCTGCTACAGCATCCGGCGCGTTCTTAACCACATCGGGAATTTGTTTAGCAGCAACAACTGTGGGGACCATTTTCTTAGCGGTCTTGATGATATTTAAAATGTTTCCGTCAAAATAGATAATAGTGGCGCTAATTAAGAGAATTAACATAGCGCCTAAGAGCACCACTCCTTGAACAGCCTGGTTAAAAGTAGTCCCGCGCATGCCTCCCAAAACAACCAGCGCGGTAATCAATATACCTGAAACAATAACCGTGGTGAGATAGTGCCAGCCTAATAAGAGTTTAAAAAGGTGACCAGCACCCACAATCTGTGGCACCAGATAAAGAGAACACAACACGATAGTAGTCAGCATGGAAACCGTACGAATACCTTTGCTGTGTCCAAACCTGGCGCCAAGCACGTCTCCTACGGTAAATTTACCGGCATTTTTAAGGGGAGCTGCCACGAGAAAGAGAACCGCCATCCAGGTTGCGAAAAATCCCAGGGCCAGCCACCAACCGTCAACCCCCATAAGAGAAATAGCACCGGCAACACCAAGAAAGCTTGCTGCACTACAGTAGTCTCCGAACATGGCCATGCCGTTAATTCTCCAAGGAATACGCCCCTCTGCCACGTAAAAGGCCGCGGTGGTACGGGTGTGTTTGCGAAAATAGAAGCTGATGTAGATGGAGATGAACACACTGATAGCAACAATAAGAAAAGCAATAGGATATGTAAGCGTCATGACACACCTCCTTGTCTAGTTAAGTAGATGCGTGTGAGGATTATGCCGCTAACAACAAGAATAAGACCACTCCAAATACCAAATGGGAGGCCTGCTATTTCTAGCGCTGCTATGTCTTTAAAGGGCTTTGAAGTAATAATCGCGGCAAAAAAGTAGAGGCAGGTAAGAACAAAAAATAAAGTACCGGAAAAAATAAAGTTTTCTCTAACCGCGCGGGGATCATAAACCGGAATTTCTATGGCTTCCGGTTTTTCAACAATGCGGGCTGCAAGTTCTACCAGGTCTGATACGTCAACCCATCCCTTTTTGATCACCAAGACCGGCCGGTCAGCATTTTCAGTGACCGCCTGGGCTACGCTACCAAAATATAATTTCTGAAAACCTTTGCGCCCGGAATCTCCCAGGAGGATTAAGTCCACGTTTTCTTCTTTGGCGGTGGCAAGAATTGCACCTGCTACCGGGCCGACTTTTTTTACGATTTTTACCGAAACGCCCATTAAATCAGCATACGCCTTGGCAAGCTCTAAAGGCTCTTCAGTAATGGGTTTTTCTACGGCTTCCATCATTTTTTCGGTGGGAAGCAAAGGCACTTCCTCCTCTACCTGAAGGACGACCACCTGGGATTGGTAATCTTTGGCGAGCTCGATGGCCTTTTTAAAGGCCCCCATGGACGGCTCATATCCGTCCACCGCAACTAGCATCTTCTTAAATCCCATTAGACACCTCCCGAATATATATTTTGAGAGGTATTTATTAAAACCAAAATTTTCATTTTGTAAAATGTTTTAGTTCAATTTTTTTGTATATTTTTATAAGAAGGGAGCATAAAAACGATAAATGAAAGAAAAGAAAGATTTGAAAAGAAAAAATATATGAAATGGCCTAATAGTTATTATTTGGAGACAATTTTAACTTATTTTTGTTATGAAACAAAAAGCCTAAAGCAAATTTTCTGAGATAGTTTTAACGGACTTTCAGGTCAGTATAGGAGCCTAAATGGGACATTTTTGCGGTTCGGAATACCCGCAGATAGGGCCACCTCATGACCAAGAACCCTGCCAGGGTCTTTTCTCACTCAGCCAAGATGGAGGATCCTTCAAGTACCGACAAAAGAAATCGTCACTTGTTAGCTGGCCTGAGCGCCAGAAAGACAGGAAAGGTTCCGACACAGGGAGTTTTTCACTTGTTTAAAAGCCGCTTCTTTTAGCTTTGCAAGCTTTTTAAGGAGGAGGCTTTTGTGAAGTAGACATACTTTGTGGACTACGATTACAGAATCTTTCTTAAGACCACCTTCTTCAAGATCCAATGAAGGAGAATTGGTGGTTAAAGGAAGGAAGATTACATCCTGGCCTTCATCCGCAAAAACCAGAATAGGTCTTATTTAGAAGCCGAAAGGTCCGTAAAAGGAACTTGAGCTAAATAAATCTCTCCTACCACTTAGAGTAGTCCTCTTCTTCGTCATCAAAAGCAAAGCTTTCCGGATGGTGCGCCAGCTTTCCCAGAGAGTTTAATTCGCTTTCCGACCAAAAGTCCCACTCCTCAATCTCGAAATCGAAAACATCCTCCCCAAGGACTTTTCGCAGGCTCCGAAGAAACTCTATGACTTCTTTTTCTTTCCGATGGATCCTCAAGCTCACGTACATAACCTTAAAAATACTATCCCCAGAAAAAACTATCAATAATTGAGAAAAATCACGACTAATATCCCTAAAATTTAGCTTACTACAATTGGGTCTAGACAGGAAATCGCGACTCTTAACGATTTCAGGGCCAGCCCGTGCTGATCTTGACGCTCATAAGCCGCAAGAAATCGTCAAAAATTGGTGGAGGCGGCGGGAATCGAACCCGCGTCCGGAGGTGTTTCAGACTGAACTTCTACGTGCGTAGCCTGGGCAGCGACTTTCGGCTGGGGAGACTCCCCAGGCTGGCCTCCTCCAGCCTAGCCTGCAAAAATCTCGCTTAGAGAGCGGCAGGCGCGCCCTCTAAGCCAGCCCGCTACCTGGCGCCCTAGATCCCCCGCGGGCAGAGGACGGATCTAGGACGGGCTGCTTTTCTATTAAGCAGCCATTGCGTAGCTGTATTCGTCGGCACTTGTGTTTTCCCCACCTTTTTTACGAGGCGGTGGGCACCTCGGCACGCTGTTCAGCCCTACGCACCTCCGTCGAACCCATTTCGCCCCCTCAAGGAGAGGAAAACCGACGAAGATGCGGGGCTAAGCCCCAATTTTAAAAGAGCAAGCTTTATTTTATGCGCCCCTTGTACCGGCGCCTTAACTCACGCTCAACGTCCCGACGGCGGATCGTCTCCCGCCTGTCATAAACTTTCTTACCTTTGGCAAGGGCAAGCTCTACTTTTGCCTTTCCATCCCGGAAGTAGATGCGCAGAGGAATTAAAGTATAACCTTTCTGCTGCACCTTGCCAAGGAGGCGTTTTATCTCCTGCTTTTTGAGAAGGAGCTTGCGCGTCCGCGTTGGGTCAAGCAGTTGCGCTTCTCGACTAAAAGGATAAGGACTAATGTGCACGTTGTAAAGATATACCTCGCCGTCCCGAATACGCGCAAAACTATCGGCCAGATTGGCCCGCCCCAAGCGTAAAGACTTCACCTCTGGCCCTAGAAGCGAGATCCCGGCCTCAAGGGTTTCTTCAATTTCGTACAAATGCCGTGCTTTTTTGTTGGTACAAACTGTCTTTTCCATAGTATTTTCAAGATATAACCCATCTAGGAAAGAGTCCAGTCTTCAAGGATTTCAAAACCTTGTTCTTTTCGGCGCACAAGCGAGGTAGGCTTAAGGCCCCTTTCCGTTAAAAATGCAATTAAACTATTAAGTTCTTCGGCTTCAACTTCAAGGGCCATACCACAATCGCTGCTTATCTCTTTGGGAACGGGAATGAGCTCAACAGGCATTCCGGCCTGCTTAGCAAATTTTTCAGCCTTAAGTACGTAGTGAATAGACGGAAAGAGCAAAATAATCTTCATCCGGCAATCTTGAGCAAGGCCTCTGCCGCGCGTTCGGCATCATGAACCCGGTTAAAATAACCAAAGGAAAAACGCACCGTGCCCTGAGGCATGGTGCCAAGGGTTTGGTGAGCAAGGGGTGCGCAGTGTAGCCCTGGACGCACCGCTATATCAAATTCCTGATCAAGAATGCGGGCCACCCCTGAGGGCGACTTGTCTTTTACGTTTACCGAAACAATGGCCGTGGCCTTTACGCGTTCTTTTGGGCCGTATATTTCGATATTGGGATGGTTTCTGATCTTTTCGAGGAAAATATCAGCAAGGGCTGTTTCATGACGATGGATGCGCGAAATACCTGTTTTTTCGATAAAGTCTATTGCTGCGGAAAGACCTGCAATGCCGCAAAGATTAGGGGTCCCCGGCTCAAAGCGGTCTGGCAAAAATTCCGGCTGCATTAAAGACTCTGAGCGACTCCCTGTGCCCCCGAGTTTTACCGGGCTAAGCTCCTTTTCCATACCAGGCGCAAGGTATAACACTCCCACTCCAGGTGGCCCCATAAGACCTTTGTGTGCTGAAAACGCGAGAAAATCTATGGCCGTATGCGATACATCAATAGGCAGATGGCCTATTGCTTGAGCGGCATCAACTAGCAGCAAACTGTCTTCTTTAAGGGACACAATTTCGGCAAGGGGCTGGATGGCTCCGCACACATTTGAAACGAAATTTACACAAATAAGCCTTGGCCTTTTTTCAAGACAAAGTTTTTCAAAAGCGTCAAGATCAAGGAAACCTTCCTTATCACACGGCACATAGGCAATTTCGATTTTTTTGGCCTTGCGCAAAAACTCAAGGGGCCTTGCCACGGCATTGTGCTCCATGCTGGTGGCAAGCACCCGGTCGCCTTCTTTTAAAAGCCCCATAAGTACCAGGTTTATGGCTTCCGTGGCTCCTGAGGTAAAAATTATCTGGGTGGAATCCTGTGCTCCAAGGAACGCAGCCGTCTTCTCCCGGGCCTCAAAAACAATCCTGCTTGCAGCAACGGCTCCCTTGTGAGCCGAGCGCCCAGGACTACCAGGCACGTTGCGCAAGGTCTCGCAGACTGCTTCAATTACTTCTGTGGGCTTGGGAAAGGATGTTGCCGCCTGATCCAGATAAATCACGGTTTAACCACCCGCGAAGACATAAGTTTTTCAACAATATCAAACATATTGGAGACTTTTCCTACGGCAAGCCTCTCTTTTACCCCGTAAAAATCAAGGCAGGTGCCGCAAACAAGGATTTCAATGCCAAGTTCTTCAAGGGCCTTTAAATCGGCTAGCACTTCAGAGTCTTCAAGGGCTAAAAACACCCCAGAATTGTAGCAGATGATGGTCTGAGGCTTTACTGTAGCTTCTTTAAGTGTCTTTAAGAAAGCCCGCATAAGCACCTGGCCAAGGGCCTCTTCTCCTCTTCCCATCACCTTGGCATCAAGCACTACGCACACCGGGGCCTCTCCTGTGCCACAGGAGATAGCAACTTCCTTCTGCGGGCCTTCGCCTTTGGTGATCTCTAGCTCCCAAAAGCCTTCTTTTTCGGTAATACTACAGGTATGCCCCTGGGCTTCGGCAAAACGACTTACGTTTTTTACAGCGGCTTCGTTATCAACCAGGACAAGAATTTTGTCTCCTGGGCCAATTTCATCTAAGGCATTTTTGGTGTTGATGACCGGCTGTGGGCAAGGAAGCCCGCGGCAATCGATGGTTTTCATAAACAAGCCCCCTTGTCGATTTCTGTTATAACGTGTTTATCTGTAGAAGATCTTCCGTTTTTATGGCCAACTTTTTAGAAGTTTTCTCTACGGACATTTTCGAGCTCATCATAACATTTCAAATTTTCAATCAATTCTTCGGTAGTGATCGCTACGTCAATACCATTTTCCTCCAAGCAATTTTTAAGTTTAAAATCACCTGTCCACAACTTTCCTTCTACCACAATAGCAGTCAATACGAACGGGAAATCCGCTGGATCGCACTTTTCTAACTTTTTGAACCACTTCGCTCGGTAGTCTTTCGGAATCCGCCTATAAGAAATCACTTCAATGCGTTCAAAAATGGCCAATAACAGCTCCAGCAGTTCGTTTTCCTTAAGGTTGGTAAACTTTAAAAGCCTGTCCTTGTGTTTGAATAACTCCAAAAACAAATGGGGAGGAGCATAAAGGGCCACTTCGTCCGAAAAAAGAATGCCTAGCAATTTTTTGTTCTTCCTCAACAGTAGAGAAAAAATCAAGTTCGTATCTATGACTACGCGCATTTAAACTCTTTCTGAATTTCTTTGCGTCTTTCTTCTCGTATTTCTTCCAACAAATGTAAAAGTCCTTTCTCATCGGGTTGAACTTTTTCCAGGATTTCAAGAACTTCAAGATAGGCTAAAAAGTTTTTGACTTTTCTGTCCCGGAGGAGCCTCAAGGGAATCTCTACAGTAAACTTGGATTCTTGACTTCTAGCTTCAAGGGCCATAAATGCTCTCCTTTAAGATTTTACTTAAAGTTAAAGCCAATTTGCACTGAAAACAACCTACAGTAGTGTATCCATACCTTTAACTATGATAGTATTTTCGCATGTCAGGATGGCAGTATAGAGAGAGGCAACAGGGGCGGGGATCCCGCCCCCTGTTGCCCCTCCTTCTTAGTTGAGACCTTTTTCTTTGAAAAATGGGCCGTATTTCTTGTCAGTGATACAAATATGGTTAGCAAGCCAGTCCTTGAGAAAGGCTAACAAATCGTATGCTATGTTGGCCTCTCCAGCTTCTATGCGTTTATGATAGGCCACGACTTTATCTACCAGCTTTTCGTGAATCTGTTTGTGTACATCTGCTTCAGGATAGCCGTACTTGTCGAAGAGTTCTTCTTCGGTCTTAAAGTGATAGGCGGTATAGTCTATGAGCTCAGAAAGGACTTTTTTCAGACTTTGCTCAGGCACCCCTTGAGAAAGCCCCTTATAAAGCTCATTTACCATAGCGACCAGCTTTTTATGCTGTTCGTCAATTGCTTTGATCCCTATTTCAAAAGCAGGACCCCATTTTATAAGTTCTTTTTCTGTGAGGGAGACGTCTCCCATACTTGAACCTTTAAGGGCCAACCAGCGCCCAAAAAGTTGAAGCATTCTTTCAAAGACTGGCTTGATATGGGAATGATAATATTTCACCATTGCCTGGCGACCTTTTCCTTCGGCGGCAATCCTCTGCAAGCCTTCGGCGCTGCGGTGAAGCTTATCGTGTACAGGGAGCAATTCTTTTATCAGTTTTTCTTCTTCGGCATCCTGGGCTTGATAATTAGCTAAAAACTTGCCCAATATGCAACGGCTAGGATCTATTTCTACTTCTGGTGGGCTTGCTTCAAGAAGGGCTTTAAGGACCCCTTCGCGCCAGCGAAGGTGTGCAAATAAGATAACCTTTAGCGCTGTCTCTATCGGCAGGTAAGGTAAAAGCTCCTCTTCTAGCTCCGGATTGGCCTTTACCAGGGAAAGTAACATGGAGCCTTCATCGACAATTCCACCCACACAGTGATCAATCACGTCTAAGTTTTCCTTGATCTGGTTAAAACTCTCTGCATGTTCAAGGAGCCGTTCTGCATGATGATTGACCTGTTCTACCGTATCAACAGCCCGGTGGATATTGTTGTTAAGGTCTGCGATGGTCACTGTTTGCTCTTCGCTGGCACTGGCAATGGTATTTGCCAGATCACTTACTCCGGCAACGATTTCAGCGATTGATTCCACACCTTCTACCGCCTTATCCATATTGGTCCTAATATTTGCGATAATACGGCTAATTTTTTCGGTGGATTCTGCGGTCTGGCGGGAAAGTTCTTTTATCTCGCCAGCCACCACAGCAAAACCTTTTCCTGCCTCGCCAGCACGGGCGGCTTCAATGGTAGCGTTCAAGGCCAGGAGATTGGTCTGTTCGGCGATATCGTTAATGAGTTTGGTAACTTCTTCGATTTCGCGGGAGTTCTGAGCAAGGGTCTGAATGGTCTCTTTGGCAAAGTGGACATGTTCGTTGGCCTGCCCTGCTTTAGTTGCGGTTTCCTGAATGCTCTGGGCAATTTCCTGGGCTGCGGTGTTAAGGTCTGTCATGGCGTTAGCAATGGTGGCGATATCTTCTTGGGCGGTAAGCGAGGCCTTTTTTAATTCCTGGGCCATGCGTTCGGTGTCAAAGCCGTGATGCCTTATCTCCTCGCCGGATTCTTCCACGAAATTTGCCGCCTCAGCAAGGATTCTATTCTGGCCAGACAAGGTAAAAAACTGGCTGGAGATGTAGGCAATAAGGGCATTTACCGTGGAAGCAATTTTTTCTAACTCTGCAAGAAGACCCTTTTGAGAAATTGATTTTTCGAAGTTTCCCCGCTGAACTTCTTCAAGGGCCGTGGTAATTTCCTCAAGAGGCTTAATTAAAAACTTCCGGGTGCTAAATATAGCCAGCACAAAAACAACCAAGCCACATGCCAAAAGGGCTAGCAAAAATTCTTTGAATATTTTGTCTTCTTGTAAGCCGTATTCTTCAAGCTTTTTAGTGAGAGCATTAGCCTGGTTTAACAAAGCGAGATTATTATGGGAAATGAAAGCAAGCGCTTGAGAAAAATCTTTTTCTTGAGGGCTATGCTCTGCCACATATAGGGCCTTTCCGTGAAAGGGTTTCCATAAAGCAGCAAGCTTTTGATACTCCTGCCAAATTTCCTGAGAACTTTCTTTGCAAAAGGGCTTAAGCTCCTGCAAAATGGCTTCATAATCGGCCAGGGTCTTTTTTAACTCCTCTTGATATTTGGGATCCCCTGTTTGGGCATAAATGAAGCTTTCTTTGCCTATTTTTTGGGAAAGCATGCGGAGCTTGCCACCGATATCGATGTAGTGTCTAAGGTTTTCCTCAGAATGAAGAGAATAAAAAATTGCAACGCCTAAGATTAAAAACAACGAAAAAACTAAAAATACACAGCCTGGCACAAAAAACTTTACGGCAAAAAAGCGTTTCATGGTCCCTCCCGCTTAAAAGTTTTCTTTCTTTTTTTTCGGAAAAGACTCAAAAAACTAAACTTTTTTCTTTATCAAAACCTAGTTTTTGGATATGCATAAAGCCATGATACGAAAGTGCCGAACTTTAAGGTGTAAAGGATTCGGAATATCGTTAAGAGATCTTAAGGGCAGCAAATCCCCTGAGATCGGCAGAGCAAGCCTCTGCTTGCTTTGCGGTGACGATTGGTCAAAAAGTTAAGGGTTTCAAAAGTTTTTCCGATTTACCTGGGAGGGGAATTATGTCAGGAGGGGCTGAACCAGGCGTAAACCAGATAAATAGCTTTTGTAGCTATCTTTTTCAAGAGCTTCCTTACCCTGTGCTTTTTTGTAACTCGCGAGGAGAAATAATTTTTAGTAGTAAACAACTAGAAAAGCTTCTTGGCTTTAGGCCTGCTGCTATAAATCACCTTCCGGGATTCCCTGTCTCCTGGAGCCCTGAAAAAAGCTTTTGTTTTGAAACCCAGATAAATGATAATCTTTACAAAGTGATCTACCAGCCTTTAGGTGGGGAAGAGGGGAACATAAAAGGCGGTATTGTCTCTTTTCAAGAAAAAAATCCCGGTAACATTTCCATTTTCTTGAAGGAAAAAAGGAATGCCCTTGATATTTTGACTAAAGGCCTGGCCCATGACTTTGCCAATTTTCTTTTTGCGGTGGAAGGGAACCTCGCTCTTGCCAAACAGGCAAAAAGCCTAAAGGAAAAAGACAAATACCTTAAAAAGGCTTCCCGGGCGTTGATACGGGCCAAAGAATTCTCAGAAGCTCTATTGTCAGGAGAACCCCACCGTAAATACAAGGCATGCGAAGTCTTACACGAAATACTTGAAATGATACTTAATCACTCCGGCATAAAATGGATTTTGAATATCCCCAAAGATATATGGCGCTTAAGTATCGACCAGATTCAATTCACACAAATATTTTTGAACTTGATAAAAAACGCCAAAGAAGCCATGCCCTTCGGGGGACAACTTATTATCGAAGCGGAAAACATCTTTATCTCTGAAGAAAAAGAAGGGCTTTCCCCAGGACCTTACGTAAAGTTTACTTTGATGGACTCAGGACATGGCATCCCAGAAAAAGATTTGCCTCTCATTTTTGAACCAAGATATTCTTCAAAAGGCAAAGCAAGGGGCTTTGGCCTTGCGGTGGTAAAGTCCATCGTGGAAAACCATAACGGCAAGATAGAAGTTGAAAGCACCCCCGGGGCAGGAACTACTTTTACTATCTATTTGCCTGCTAAGCCGGGAAAAGATTGCGTAATTGAAGAGCCTATTGATCTTGAGCAAGATTTTGAACTCTGCGTTTACGTAGAAGAACCCAAAAAGATTCTCATCATTGATGACGACCAAGACATACTCGAAGTTTTAAAAGAAATGCTTAAAACTATTGGCTACGTGGCAGAGCCTAAAAAAGACCCTGAACAAGCGCTTACCCTTTACGAAAAGACTTTTTTGCAAGGAGAACCCTTTAGAGCCGTAGTCGTAGATTATAATCTACGCGGCATAACTGGCCTTGAAGTCCTTACCAGGATTAAAGAAATCAACCCTGCGGCTAAAGTCATCATCATCACAGGCTTACGTAATAAAGAAATAGAAGAAACCTTAAAAAGGGCTGGGGCTAAGGCCGTACTTTTTAAACCTTTCTCCATGAAAGAATTGCTCTCAGCCCTGGCCTCGCCTGACAAATTTTCATAATTTGGCGAAAAGCGAATTTGCTGTTAAAATTTTTTCCGCTTGACAGATACGCTTTTGATGCTATTTTGCCCAGGTCATCCTGTTGCTGGAGGTGAAAAGGTGTACGCGGTAATTAAAACCGGAGGCAAACAATACAAAGTCAAACCAGGAGACACCCTTAGGGTAGAAAAACTCCCTGGGGATCCTGGCCAAGAAATAGAAATCACTGATGTGCTTTTGGTGGCAGAGGGCGATAACCTCAAAGTTGGCCAGCCCACGGTAGAAGGCGCCAAGGTTGTAGCCACTATTTTAGAACAAGGGCGCAGCAAAAAGATCATCGTCTTTAAAAAGAAAAGGCGTAAGAATTATAAGAAAAAGCGTGGGCATCGTCAGTATTACACTGAAATCCAAATAAAAGAAATCCAAGCCTAACGGAGGTTCGTTATGGCTCATAAAAAAGCTGGTGGTTCATCAAGAAACGGGCGCGACTCTGAAAGCAAACGCTTAGGGGTTAAGCGTTATGGCGGCCAGTTTGTAAAAGCTGGCAACATCATCGTCCGCCAGAGGGGGACCAAAATTCACCCCGGGTTTAACGTTGGCCTTGGCAAAGACTATACCATCTTTGCCAAAATTGACGGCATTGTTAAGTTCGAAACCCGTCACGGCCGCAAAGTCGTAAGCGTTTACCCCAAAGAAGAAATTGCCGCCCAAGCAGCCTAAAAAGGCGGGGGCTCCCGCCTTTTTGGGCTTTTCTCGTAAAGCCCTATCCATCCGTTTCTTTTTGCATTATTAGTTAGTGCAAATTTCGATTCTATAGCTTTTCTATGCCTTTAACAGGAAATAAGTTTGCTGAAATAAATGCTTTTTTAGAAAGAAAAGAAGGGCTTTTAAAAATTGGCGGCCTAACCGTAGAGGCCTTAGCCCTTTTACTAAACCTTACCAAAGCCCCGCGCGGTCTTATTGTTCTCCCCAAAGAAGAACAGGTTGAACGTATAAAGCAGGCCGTTGAGTTCTTTGGCGGCCCAAAAACTTTTCATTTCCTCGGAGGAGATACCCCGCCTTTTTCAAGTATTTATCAAGGCCCTGGAGTCAGCGGCGAAAGGATAGCCGCCCTTTATCATTTTCTGGAAAAAAAAGAAGGCTTTTTAGTTGTCTCGGCAAAGGGCCTTGTCCGACGCACCATCCCCCCTCAGGTGCTAAAGGAATCTTACGAATACATTCTCTGTGGCGAGGAAATCCCACGGGAAAAACTGATAAGACAACTCATAAACCTGGGGTACGAAAAAACCGGACTGGTACAAAAACTTGGCGAATTTACCGTGCGTGGAAGCGTTATAGACATCTTTACCCCGGGGTACCCTTATCCCATTCGGCTTGATTTTTTCGGAGAAGAGTTAGAAAGCATCAAGTTCTTTAACCCTGAGACCCAGCGTTCTTTAAAAACCACCGAAGAAGCTGTAATTCTTCCGGTGCGCGAAATTCTTTTTGAAGCCGACCGGCAGGGGCTTGAAGAGCGCCTTTTTACCCGCCTTAAAAACTATGCCCTTGCACCTGACAAAGAAAGTGCCTATTTACGCACCCTTGAAACAGGCCTTTTACTTGACCCAGAAGAATTCTGGCTTCCCCTGGCCTATGAAAAACCAGCAAGCATTTTTGATTATTTGAAAAAAGACGACCTTGTCATTGTCTTTGAACCGGGAAAATTAATAGAACACCTAAGCATCCTTGAGGAAAAGCTTTTGCTTTCCTGGCGCAAGGCCCGCGACGGCAAACGCATCCTGGTAGAGCCCTTTGAGAGCTTTTTAGCCAAAGAAGAGATTACCCAAAGGCTCACCAGCCACCCGAAAAGGCTTACCATCTCAAGGCTTCCGTTAACAGACGCTGATATATCTTTTGACGTACAAGACCACGAAGAACACGTAAGGACCTTAAAAAGAGAACCCCGCAAAGCTATTGAAATAGGTCTTTCATACCTTAAAGACCGCCTTCATCAGGAACGGGTGGTTATTTTAAGCACAAACGAAAAAGCCGCAGAAAAGATAAGAACGCTTGTTAGCCGCGAGCTTCATGCTAACGACATCCCCCTCAAAAAACCACCCTTCGAGGATCTAAAAACCCCTTTTGAGCTTGCTCTCTATACGGGAAATTTGGCCCGGGGTTTTAGTTGGCCTGAACTTTCCCTTTGTTTTCTACCAGAACACGAGCTTTTCGGGGTGCGCAAACCTCTTTTCCTCAAAAAGCGCGCTTCGCTAAAAGACACCCTGCTTCGTTTTGAGGACCTGAAACCCGGAGACTACGTTGTGCACCGGGAACATGGCATAGGCCGCTACCAGGGCCTGGTATCCCTTGAACTCGGAGGGCTTCCTGGTGAGTTTCTCCTCATCGAATACAAAGGCGGGGACAAGCTTTATCTCCCGGTAGATAAACTCAACCTTCTGCACAAGTATGTTGGCATTGAAGGGAAAGAGCCAGCCCTTGATCGCCTTGGTGGTAAAAGCTTTGAGACCCGTAAACGCAAAGTCCAAAAAGCCATCGAAGAAGTAGCCCAGGAACTTCTGTCCCTTTATGCTGCAAGGAAAGTAAGCCAGGGTTTTGCCTTTGAGCCGGGGCCCCTTTTGCGCCAGCTTGAGGCTAGCTTTCCTTTTGAAGAAACACCCGAGCAGGCCCTTGCCATTGAAGAAACACTAGCTGATATGCAAAAGCCTGCGCCTATGGACAGGCTTATTTGTGGCGACGTGGGCTACGGCAAAACCGAAGTGGCACTGCGTGCTGCGGCCCTTGCCGTGGAAAATAAAAAGCAAGTGGCTATTCTTGTACCAACTACTGTGCTTGCTGAGCAGCATTTCCGCACTTTTTCGGAACGTTTCAGCCCTTTAGGCGTCAAAGTGGCTGTTATTTCACGCTTTAAAACTCCTAAAGAACAAAAAGAAATTCTTAAAAAACTCGCCCAAGGCGAGATAGACATAATCATAGGGACCCATCGGCTTCTTTCAAATGATGTTTCCTTCAAAGACCTGGGGCTTTTGATAATTGATGAAGAACATCGCTTTGGGGTTAAACACAAAGAAAAATTAAAGCAACTACGCCAAAACGTGGATGTACTGGCACTTTCAGCCACCCCTATACCGCGCACCTTACAGCTTTCTCTCCTCGGCATAAGAGACTTATCCGTTATCACCACGCCCCCTGAAGAACGCTTGCCGGTGAAAACTTACCTGGCACGCTTTGACGATGAGGTCATCAAAGAAGCCATTGAACGTGAGCTTGCCCGGGGCGGCCAGGTATTTTTTGTGCACAACAGAATAAAAGGAATCTACGCCCTGGCAGATTGGCTAAGACGCCTTGTGCCTCAAGCACGCATTGAAGTGGCCCATGGCCGCACCCCACCTCAAAAGCTTGAAGAAATCATGGTCAAGTTTGTGCGTCACGAAATCGACGTCCTGGTATGCACCACTATCGTAGAATCTGGCATCGATATCCCGTCTGCAAACACTATCATTATTAACCGAGCGGATCGCATGGGCCTTGCTGAGATTTATCAGTTAAGAGGGCGCGTTGGTCGCAGAAACGTCCAGGCCTATGCTTATCTTCTTGTCCCTTCGCTTTCAGGGCTTTCAGAAGAGGCAGAGCGTCGCCTAAAGGCCCTTATGCAATTTTCAGAACTTGGCGCAGGTTTTAAACTGGCAATGAGTGATCTCCAAATCCGTGGGGCAGGGAACCTGCTTGGAACTTTTCAATCAGGCCACGTGGCTGCGGTGGGCTACGATCTTTATCTAGATATTCTCAAACAAACCATCGACGAAATCCGCGGAAAACCTTTAGATGAAACCATAGAGCCAGATGTTAACCTAAAAATTCCCGCTTATTTTCCCCCTGGTTATGTGCCAGACGTGGAACAAAGGCTCCACCTTTATCGGCGTTTGGCACTTGCCCGAGATGAAGAAACAGTCGATGAACTGGCCCGTGAAATAGAAGACAGATTTGGCGCTTTTACCCCAGAGGTGGAAAATCTCATCAAGCTTTCTTATCTCAAGGTGCTTTTGCGCCCCCTGCGAGTCCGCAAATTAGACCGCCGCGGCCGGGAAATTATCTTTTTCTTTGACCCTTCTGCGGATGTTCCAGAGAGCGCCTTGCGCAAAGAGGCCAAAAAAAGAGGGCTTAACCTGCGCATCACCAAAGACAAGCGCGTTATCATGGCGCTTGATCCTCAAAATTTCTTAGACGAGCTTTTGTCCTTTCTTTTTCAATTTCACCGCTCACTTAAAATGGAAGGGGAGAAGCTTTCTTAGCAAAGGTGAATTTTTTTGGTTAAAATGCCCGCTAGCTTTAGGCACAATTGGTTCCTTCGGAGGCAAAATGAAAAAGATTTTTTTAGTTTTGTTCATTTGCGGAATATTTTTTGTCAAAATCAGCCAGGCAAAGATTGTTGACCGTATAGTGGCTGTGGTTAATGATGACGTTATCACGCTTTCTGAGCTAGATCAGGCGGCTGCTCCGCTTTTTAAGCAATATCTTCAAGGCGTAAAAGATCCAATCCAACGAGAACAAATAAAACAAGAAATCCGCAAAAAAGTATTAAAGCAGCTTATAGATGAAAAACTCATTGAACAAGAAATTGAAAAACGAGGAATCAAGGCCTCTGACGAAGAAATTAAAACGTTTATCGAACATTTTAAACAACAAAATGGCTTAGATGACAAAGAGTTGCGCAAGCTTTTAGCGTCACAGGGACTAACTTTCGATGAATATCGAAAGCAGGTTGCCAAGCAGATCAAGCGCATAAAGCTTGTACAGAGCAGGATCCAGCAAATAGTTGTTACCCCAGAAGAAATCGAGCGCTACTACCGCAAACACTATCTCTCGGAACAAAAGACCAAATACGAACTGGCAGCCATTATCACCAACGGAAAAGACGCTGAAAAGAGGATCCAAAAGGCTTATCAAGAACTTTTAGCAGGTAAACACTTCGCCCAAGTGGCTGAAAAATATTCTGATATTCCGGAAAGTGGTAAAGGGTTGGGATCGTTTTCCTTGGATGAACTTGCCCCTCAGGTGCGAAAAACTCTTGCTGGCTTAAAACCAGGAGCATTTAGCAAACCGATTAAAGTAGGAAATAGTTGGCAAATTTTTAGAATTATAAATGTCAAAAAAGAGGGCACAAAAGCCTTGACAGAAGTAAAAAAAGAAATTGAAAATAAGCTTCGACAAGAAAAAATTGATCAAGCACTCAATAACTGGCTTAAAGAACTAAGAGAACAAGCTTACATAAGGATCTTACTTTAATGACTGAAGAAAGAGAAAAGACCGGATTCGGGGAATTCTTAAGACATCAGCGTGAAATAAGAGGCTTTACCCTGAAAGACATTTCTGCCCAGACTAAGATTGGCATAAGGGCTCTTGAGGCCTTAGAGGCAGAAAACTGGGAAATCCTTCCTGCTGAAATATACATCAAAGGTTTTATCAGAAACTATTGTGAGACCATCGGTCTTGATCCTAACGAAGCCCTTTTGCGTTTTGAAGAGGCTTACGCCCCTTATCGCCGCCATAAGGAAGAAAAAGTGCGCGAAGAGGCTGCTTACGTTGAACCCAAAAAGTTTCCCTGGGTTTGGATTATCGGTGTAGTGGTACTTATAGCTGTTGTCATTGCTGGATACTACTTTTTTACCAAAAAAGAACAAAAATCCCCGGAAACATTACCCCAAATAGAAGAAATTCCCTTAAAGAAAGAAGCTCTTCCTGAAACGGGGTTGATTTTTCCTGAGCAAAAACCATCAGAAACTAAAACTTTGCCCTCTGAGAAATCTTGAATTTCATAGCTACCGCCTTAGTTTTAAACGCCCAAACTGTTGCGGAAAAAGACGTCTTTCTTTCCTTTCTAACCGCTGAGAAAGGCCGCTTAGCAGCTATAGCTAAAGGGGCACGCAAAAGCCGCAAACGCTTTGTCAACACTCTTGAGCCTTTTACCCTTATCAAGGCCCACTTGCGTGGAGGGAAAAGACACCTTGCGCCCTTTCTTGATCAAGCAGATCTTATCGAACCCTTTGAGCCCCTTCGTCTAGATTATGGTGCCTTTTTTCAGGCGTCTTATTTGGGAGAACTTTTGGAAACATTTTTTAAGCCCGGGGCAGGAAAAAACTTTTTCCCTTTTGCCTGTGAAGCCATCTCTTGTCTGGCAGAAAAAAAGGCCCCCTGGTCCCTGTTAAAATTGAATTTTGAACTAGCCCTGTTAAGGGAAAGCGGCTTCAGCCCCCATTTAGGAACCCATTGCTTGCAATGTGGCAAAATCTTGCAGGAAGAAGTTTATTTCTCCTTTGAAGAAGGCGGGGTCCTCTGCAGGGCCTGTGCCCATGAAAACGACTATCTTCTCTGGCCTAGCACTCTTGCCTTTTTACGCCATATAAGCAAACTGAAACCTTCAAGGTTAAAATGCTTAAGGCCGTATGCCGAAAACATTAATCAAGCAGGTAAACTCATAGAACGATTTTTGTTACGCGTTGCTGATTGTGAGATTCATTCTTTACGAATCCTGAAAGACATGTATAACGAAACATCCGAAAGGGATCCGTTCATATCTTCCCGAAACGAATAAAAAGGAGGCTGGCATTGAAAGGTATTGATGACAAACAATACGTCTTAAACGGCTTGGCAGCTAAAGAATCCTGGCGACTTTTTAAGATAATGGCCGAGTTTGTAGAAGGCTTTGAAGAGCTTCCCAAAGTATATCCAGCCATAACAGTGTTTGGCTCAAACAGGGTGAGGCCTGGACATCCCTATTATCAAAAGGCTGAAGAAATTGCCCGGCTCCTAGCCAAAGAAGGCTTCTCGGTTATCACCGGAGGTGGCCCAGGCATCATGGAAGCTGCTAACAAAGGAGCAGCAGAAGCGGGTGCTTACTCTGTAGGGCTAAACATTCGCTTGCCTCGCGAACAACAGGCAAACCCTTACGCCAATATAAAACTCGAATTTCGCTATTTCTTTGTGAGAAAAGTCATGATGGCTAAATACGCCGTAGGCCTTATGTGTCTTCCAGGCGGGTTTGGCACACTTGATGAGTTTTTTGAGATCGTGACTTTAGTGCAAACCCACAAAATTAGGCCTGTACCCATTGTTCTCGTTGAAAGCAAATTCTGGGAAGGCCTGGTGGATTGGATGAAAAAAAGGCTTCTTCACGAGGGCATGATCTCCAAAGAAGACCTTGATTTATTCACGGTTTTAGACGACCCCCGTGAAATAGCAAAATTTTTTAAAGAAACCGCCCGTGGCTACAAACTTCTTTCGCGCCTTGAATCAACTTAAGGCTGATTTTGGGATATTTCCTGGTGCATAGAACGTAATACTTTAGCCAGCTTGGGCCACATGGTAACACCTATATGCTCCCATCTGGCGATTTTGTTGACTCCGGCATCCTTAAAAAGCTTGTTCAAAAGTTTAAAACGCCGGGTTTCCATATCATTTCCCCAGATATGATGACAATTTTTAGGCGGGCACCCTGCCACCAAAACCGCATCGGCTAAATCCCGCATCAGAATTTCCACAGCTACTTCGGGGTTAAAAGAAGCTGAACAGCGAATGCGAATACTGCGAAAGCTCTCAGGAAGTTTCTGCCCATAAACCCCCATAAGGTCTCCTGCGGCATATGAACACCAATAACAAAGAAACGCTAGAATTCTTGGGGTATCTTTGCCAGCGTTTTTAAAGGCCACTTCAGCCATCTTGAGAAGCTGATAGTCCTCAAGATTTAACAATCTTATGGCTTTTGAGCCACAAGTGGCATAGCACAGGCCACAGCCCTTACAAAAAGAAGCTTCTATCTTGGCTCCAGTATCTGAAAAAGAAATGGCCCCGTGAGGGCAGGCAGCCACACACATGCCGCAGCGTGAGCATTTTTCTTCGTCCACCACCGAAACGTATTTTTGCTCTTTGTCGCCCAGGGCTTTATAAATTTTAAGGGCCGCGGCTTCACCGGATTCCACACTTTCCTGCACATCTTTAAAGCCCTTGGCACATCCCACGGCAAAGACTCTTTCCACATAAGTTTCAAGGGGGTTAATAACCCTTGGCTGAAACTCATAGGGGAAACCAAACTGGTCAAGCTCCACCCCAAACATCTTGGCAAGCCTTGCACCAGAGGGCACAAGGGGCTCTGCAAGCACTACCAAATCAGCTTCAAATTCGCCGTTAGAGGTAACAACTTTGAGCCAACCTTCTTCGCCTGGCTCGATTTTGGAAACTTCTGTTTCTAAAAAGCCCACGCCTTTTTCTTCCGCTTCCCGACGAAAGGCCTCAAAAGCCCGCCCACAAGTGCGCAGGCTTTTGTAATAAACGTTTACTTCAGTCCCCAAGTAGGCCATGGAAAGCCTGACTGCGTGTTTCATGGCCGCAAGACAACAGAGCCTTGAACAATAGCCCACCTGATCTTTCTGGCAGAGGACAAAGGCTATGCTGATGGGAGGTTTTCCTGAAAACTTATTGGCCCAGAGCCTCTCAAACTCAAGCATGGTGACCACATTAGGCAGGTGATAAGAAAGGTTTTCAAAGACTGACATATCGTAAGAAGAAAAACCCGTGGCAAGGGCTACCGCGCCAAACTCTTCGGTTATTACTTCTGCCTGAGCATCAAGAGCAATGGCTCCTGTAGGGCAAACCTCTACGCATTTGCCGCATTTGGTACAATAATCCATCAAAAGATTATACGTGTCAGGGAGAGCCAAAGGAAAATCTTTGTCAATAGCCTTGCGCTTTTTAAGCCCAAGGTCAAAGGCATTCGGGACTTCCTCAGGGCAAACCTCAGCACACTTCCCGCAAGAGACACACTTGGCAGGGTCAACGTAAAGGGGATCTTTTGTTATGGTTACCTGAAAATTCGGCCCGTTCTTTTTAACGTCGGTTATTTTGGAAGAAAGTAACAGTTCGATTTTGTCCCGCAAAAGGGTTTCTCGCCCTATGACAGGGCCTATACACTCGCTGGTACATACCGAAGGATAGCCCTCAGATTGCCAAAGCAAGGGAATTTCACAGGCATGCCCCCCAAGATAAGGCTTTTGTTCCAGAAGGGTTACGTCAACACCAAGATCTGCAAGGCTTTTGGCACAGCTTTGCCCAGAAACACCACCCCCGACTACCAAAACTTTTTTCTTGATACTTTGGGTTTGGTGCGCAGGGAGATTGGTCAATACTTTTTCATAGGCCATCTGGAGAAGATCAAGGGCCTTAGCGGTAGTAGCAGCATAATCATCATGCACCATAGCACACTGTTCTTTGAGGTTAACGACTTCAGCAAAGCCTTGATCTATCCCAAGATAGCTCAATAGTTTTTGCAGGCGGTTTTCATCGAAAAGCAAAGAAGAGCGTTCAGAGCACCCCGCAAAAATTAAATGACTAAACGAATTTTTATACGAAGCGAGTTTTTCTTCGGGACTTTTGCAAAAATCAGAAAAATTAAAAACTTCTTCTACCTGAGGAAGGTTTTGGGCGTATGACTTAAGTTTTTTGAAATCGATTTTTTCTTCAAGTAGTCCGCCACAATCACAAAGCACTACGGCAATTTTTTTGTTATTGTGATCAGCCATTTTCCTCCCTCCACAAAAGGTAGCTACTATTTCGCTATACGCTTCTCAATTTTATTTGTCAACTGTTTCTCAATTAAAGGAAATTTTTCGCAAGGGGGAAATTCTTAGAGATTTATGTTTGGGAAAGAGATTTATCGATGGCTAAGGAGATAAGGTTGCGCAAAATGTTTAATTTTCCTTTTTCATCATTTGAAAAGGGCTCATTGCGAAAGGCAAGAATCATCCCTAATGGCTTGTTGCGAATATAAACAGGAGAAAACAAAACATCTCTGTCTTTAAATGTTGCAATATGCCAAAGCTCTGGCACAGCGTCCACGCGGCTTGTCCATTCTACTTTCTTGGCAAAGATCTCTTTCAAAACCTCTCCGGCGAAAAAGCACTTGCCTCTTAACAAATTTTTTGTTTTGCCGACTCCAAATCTCAAAGAGATTTTATTTTCTCCAGGATTGTACACTCCGAAAAAAACCGCCTCGGTTTCCATTACCCTTTTTATGGTTTCAATTACCATGAAGATAACTTTTTGATATTCGTTATGGCTGGCTAAATAGCTAGTGATTTCAGACAAGGCCTGCTGGAAAAGTTCTTCCCGGGAGAGGTTTTTTATGTCCTCAGAAGGGCTTTCCTCAAAAGCTTTGTTCTCTCTGGATAACAAGAAATCTTCAAATGGCTTGTATAGTTCCACGCCGGCTTTGACGGCATCTTCAAAAGATTTTTTAAGAACTTCTTCTTCCAGATCAACTTTTAAGTCTTTTTTAAGTTCTTCCATTGCCAGAGAAAACTTCTTACCTTTAAGCAAATTTTCAGTCACAAAAGTAATTTTTTCTACAAGATAAGCAGGGTGTCCTTTTTCTGAAGATTTAGGTGAACCTTCTAGGGTTTCTTTTAGCGCAGAAGGCAGGGACCATTCTCGACTCAAACGAACTCCCAACCAATAAAGCTTTTCCCTTACTAAAGAGGGATTGCTTTTTTCTATTTGCTCAACCGTCTCATAAACTTTGGGAAAATGTAGCGCCAACAATAAACGCATCAGGCGATGGAAAAGAAACTGTACAAAAAGTTCCTCAGAGGCCAAATTAATAAAAGAGGCCACACGATTTCCGAAAAAAGCCACCAGAAAACTCTGACTCAAAAGCCTTAATACCTGATGTCTATTCTCAGGGGAGATATTTTTCACCACTTCTTCAAGATAGCTAGATACCAAAACAATCTCTTTAACCGTGTCTAAGCCCAAGAAAAGAAGCGCTCTTGAAACAGTTACAATTTCTGTTCCTGAAGGGTTATGGAAACAGGAATTGGCAAGCTGGATAACTTTTTTGGTGAGTCCGTAGTCTTTCAAAATGTATGAGGCTAGTTCTTGGAATGAAATTTCATCTTCAGGATCAAGAGTTTCTAAAAGACTTAAAACTTCACGGGTACACGGCAAATCTTTATCTTTTAGTTCCTGACAGATTTCTTTCCAGTTAATTTTTTTGGTATAGTCATTTTCTGGTGCTATCATCATGCTAAGGCTGAAGTTTTAGCTAACAAAGTCATCGCGAGAATGATTGTAAAACCGACAAAGCAATTTCATAAAATTGCTTAGCTCGCATGACATTTGAAATATCATTTTGCTCCTAGTAACAATTTTTATCGGCTGTTTGTAAATATTCTTGACCTGTTTAATGGAAAAAACTTGGAAAAAGAAAAGTTAGCTCGCATAATTGCAACAGGTGGCGGTTTAGGGTTCCTTCCCAAAGCCCCTGGCACTTGGGGGGCCATAGGAGCAGTAGCTTTCTACGCTTTGTTTGGGCCATATCTGAACGCGTTATTACAAAGTTTAATTGCCATAGTTTTAATACTTTCTGGAATTTGGGCTTCAGAAATTTATGCCCAAAAAAAAGACAAAGACCCCCAAGAAGTAGTCATTGATGAAATAGCAGGACAATGGCTTACTTTGGTTTCTTTCAACATCTCTCCTCTTAATCTTATCCTAGGGTTCTTTTTTTTCAGGTTATTTGACATTTGGAAGCCCCTTCCCATAAAGCTCGGGGAAAAACTTCCAGGTGGGATCGGCATTATGATGGACGATATCCTGGCAGGTATTGCGGCCAATTTGTGCTTGAGATTTATTAATCAATTTCTTCTAAGCTAAGCCCTTCAAGAATTAACCTGGCCGCTGCGACTCCTACCACCGGGGTTAACCCACAAGAAGGACTTCGCGCCTTAACCAGGGCTTTTTCAGCATGGTAAAGCTTAGCAAGCTTGGCCGCTTCTTCTGCTCCTTTGATAAAGGCCTGCGTTACATCTTCTCCGTGACAGGTGATGACCTTTGCTTTCTTCCCCAGCACCGCAAACCCATCCCCTCCCGAAAGCTCAGCAGGAGGCCTCGGTGTTTTAAGCCCTCCAAGTTGCTCAGGACAAAAAGGAATCAAAATGTGGTTTTTCAAAAGCCCTTGGATAAAAGGCGAAGGCTTGGAAGTGCCATCGTAGCGGGTACATAACCCAATGAGACAAGCTGAAACCAAAATAGTAGGCATTTTAAATCAAAATAACAGGAGGTTCATTCTCATGACGGGCTTCTATATGGCCGATCTCATAAACTTGCTCCTGAAGGCCTTTTAAAATGAGTTTGACATCCTGGACTTTTTCTGGAGAGACGATAAGTATCATTCCTATGCCACAATTAAAAGTTTGAAACATCTCTTCTTCAGGGATTTTCCCTGCTTCTTGGAGAAATTTAAAAACAGCAGGCATTTCCCAGGCATCTTTTTTGATCACTGCCTTACAACCACGGGGTAAAACCCTGGGAATGTTATCAAAAAAGCCTCCGCCGGTAATGTGAGCAAGGCCTTTTAGTTGGTATCCCTGGCGCAGAAGTCCTGTTATTGCTTTTACGTAAATTCTCGTGGGCTTAAGAAGCTCCTCGCCAAGGGGAACATCAAGACCTTCTGGTTTGTCATCAAGCGAAAGACCAAGCTCTTCGAAGATAATTTTTCTTACAAGCGAAAAACCATTGCTATGAAGGCCATTTGAAGCAAGGCCCAAAACAATATCATCTACGGAAATTTCTGAGCCATCAATGATAGCGTCTCTTTCTACCACACCTACAGTAAAACCAACGCAATCGTATTCTCCCTCAGCATACATTCCAGGCATCTCAGCGGTTTCACCGCCAATAAGGGCGCAATCGGCTTCTTTGCATCCCTGGGTAATGCCTTCAATAAGCTCAAGGGCGATATTTTCGTCTATTTTGCCAAAAGCCAGGTAATCCAGGAAAAATAGCGGGGCAGCCCCGGTAACAATGATATCGTTCACGCACATGGCGACGAGATCAATGCCAATGCCCTTATGCTTGCCTGCCATGGCTGCCACTTTTATCTTCGTACCCACACCATCGGTCGCGGAAACCAAAACCGGCCGTTGATAGCGCTCAACATCAAGGGCAAAAAGCCCCGCAAAACCACCAATCTGGGTTAAAACTCCTTTACGAAAGGTGGAAGAGGCCAGATTCTTGATCTTGGCCACTAAACGATCAGCAGCCTCGATATTAACACCTGCTTCTGCATATCTTTTGGCTTTAGTAGGCATACATTTTCCCATAAGGACGATGTGTTTTAGGCCTTATCTTATAGAATTTTTCTGACATAATTTCATCAAAGTTGAAACTTAAATCCTGGGCATATTCTTTAAGGATTTCTGCTAATATCTTTTCATCTCTTTCGTCTATTTCTTCAATCTTTAAAACCGGGCTGAGTTGTGTTTCAGAAATGCCACCGCGTACGTAGATTGTGCCCCCATGCATTCCCGTGCCGAGGAAAATTCCCGCAGGCTGGCGTTCCGGATAACGCGAGTTCATAGCCAGCAGGACAATGATACCCCCAGCCATGTATTCCCCGAGGAAATCCCCAGCTTTACCACCAATAACCAGAACGGGGATTTTATCCATATAGGCCTTCATGTGAATGCCTACGCGATAACCAACATCTGAAGCCACAAAGACTTTTCCCCCGCGCATGGCATAACCTACTACATCACCAGCCATGCCTTCGATGATGATCTTTCCATCGTCCATGGTATTGCCGGCGCCGTCCTGGGTGTTCCCATGAACCCTGATACGGGGTCCCCTCATAAAAGCTCCAAGATCAAGCCCTGGAACGCCATACACGTCAATATCTACTTCAGCGGAAACTCCCGCGGCTAGATAGCGCTGGCCATTTACATTTTTTATAACCAGGTGTTTTTCTCCCTGAGAAATAGCTTTACGGATAAGCTGGTTTAATTCCCGGTAGTGCAAATCTTTAGCATCTATCTCATAAGCCATACCTTTCTCCTTAATCCTCTTCTTCGTCTTCTAGAGAGAGAGGCATACGACATATCGGCGCTGAAATCTTTAAAGGCTCTCCGCGTAAATAACTCCGTTGATTAGGGATCACGTTTGGCTCAAGCTCAACGATTACAGGTTCTCCGGCCTTGGGGCACCAGACCTCATCGGGATCCGGACAAATAGAGCGGATAGCTGCTTCTTCGCTGGCCATGTAGTAAAAATCGCCCTTTTTAGCAGCCACTAGAGGTCTTAGTTTGACCCGGTCATTTAATCCAACAAGACCGCCATTGTAAGCAAAAAGAATAGCGAAGGGGCCATTTAACATGGCACCACCATACACCGCCCTTATTGCAGTACAGACGCTTCTCTCTGGTTCCTCCATTCGGTCTATTTCTTGCCAAAAAGGAGGCGCAAGGGCCATACAAGCAAGCTCAATGGGCAGGGTATGCCGTCTGATAAGCAAATCTAGGAGGTAGGCCACTACCTCGGTGTCTGTAAGCAGGGTGCAATGATAACCAAACATTTCAAGATAGCGACGGTTAGTTCCATAGCTTGAAATTTCACCGTTGTGAACAATAGACCAGTCTAGAATAGTGAAGGGATGGGCCCCACCCCACCAGCCCGGGGTATTAGTGGGGAAGCGATTATGCGCCGTCCAAATATAAGCAGAATACTCTTCAAGTCTAAAAAATTCTGCTATTTGGTCGGGAAATCCTACGCCTTTAAAGGCCCCCATGTTACGCCCAGAGGAGATAATGTAGGCACCGTCGATCTCGCGGTTAATTTTCATTACCAGGTTTACCATGTAGTCGTCTTCGTCAGGGGTGCCTTCACATATCTCTCGGATATCTCCCTCATAGCGAGGCTTAACAAAATAGCGATAAAATCTTGGTGGCGAAACAATACCTGGAACAGGCCTGGTAGGTATCTTTTCCTGATGAGCAAGGTAGCATTTACGGGCGAGTATTTCTTCAACTTCTTTTAGGGCGTGCTTGCTGTCAGCCATAACATGTAGGCAATAGTGGTCTGCAAACTCGGGGTAGATGCCGTAAGCAGCATAACCTGCGCCAAGACCGTTGCCCCGTTCCATTTGGCAACAAATGGATTCAATAATGACCTCGCCCTTAATTAGCTCGCCTTTGCGGTTTATTACACCGGATAACCCGCAGCCTGAAATTTCTTTGTTAGGGATAAATATTTCCATATGCTATTCTCCCGCGTGTTTTACACCCAGGATTCTGAGTTCCACCTCGTTTAAACCAACAGCCCGCAGTTTATCGCGGTTGCCCCGTAAGCTTTCTATGGAGTTAAGCCCCATGGCTCCGAGGAGTTCCTGGATTTCGTGGGCCCAGCCATGGACCAGGTTGTATATTTTTTCGTAAGCGGTCTCAGGATCAAGGCGCTTGATAAGCTCGGGGTTATTGGTGGCGATTCCCCAGGGACATTTGCCCGTAAAGCAGCGCCCACACATGGTACACCCTACGGCAATAAGTGCCGGTGTGCCGATATAAACAGCATCTGCCCCCAAAGCAATGGCTTTTACCACATCTGCACTACAGCGGATACCTCCTGAAACCACCAAAGAAGCCTGATTGCGAATTCCTTCCTGACGCAGCCTTTCATCAACCGCAGCCAGTGCAAGCTCAATGGGAATACCCACGTAATCGCGAAACATGGTAGGGGCAGCCCCTGTGCCACCACGTAGGCCATCAAGGACAACCACATCCGCACCAGCACGCACAATGCCAGAAGCAATGGCAGGGGCGTTATGCACCGCGGCAATCTTGACAAAGACTAGCTTTTTGTATTCGGTAGCTTCTTTTAGGGCGTAAATAAGACCTCGCAAATCTTCAATGGAATAAATGTCGTGGTGCGGGGCAGGGGAAATAGCATCAGAACCAACGGGAATCATGCGCGTTTTAGATATTTCATCGGTCACCTTTTCACCAGGCAAGTGCCCTCCTATGCCTGGTTTTGCCCCTTGGCCAATTTTAATTTCAATAGCTACCCCGGCATTTAAATAATCCACGTGTAGCCCGAAACGGCCAGAAGCACATTGGACAATGGTATTTGAGCCATATTCGTAAAGGGAAGCATGGAGACCTCCCTCTCCGGTATTGTATAACGTGCCAAGATCTTTAGCCGCCCGTGCTAGACCTTGGTGCACGTGAAGGCTGATAGCACCATAAGACATAGCTGCGAACATGATAGGGACTTCGAGTTTGATCCACGGGCCGAGCTTGTGCTTCAAGTGGTACTGGTCATTTTCAAGGACAACTTCTACCTTATCAGGCTTAGGCCCCAAGTAAGTACGAAGCTCCATTGGCTCCCGCAAGGGATCGATAGGGGGATTGGTTACCTGACAGGCATCAAGAACCAGGTGATCCCAATAATTACGGAAAGGAACCGCACAACCTGTTGCAGCTAGAAGGACTCCACCTGTGTCTGCTTGCTTGTAAACATTTTTGATGAACCATGGTTTCCAAGTATCGTGCTCCCTGAATTGGGTGGGATGGCGCTTGATAAGGATGGCGCCGGTAGGGCAGGTGGCCTCGCAGCGATGGCACCCTACACATTTACTGTGATCTTCTGTTAGGGTTTCGCGCTTTTCATCCCAACCATGTGCGCCGTAAGTACACTCACGGATACAAAGCTTACATTTGGTACATTTATCCCAATCGCGCTCAATGTAGAAGTCAGGATAAAATTTGCTGAATTGAACTTTTTTCCTTGCGGGCTTTTTTTGTTCTTTAGGCTTATCTTTTTGGGGGTTCACTTCGTCCTCCCAATACTCAGTGTGTTGGCAAACTTACAAAAATAATGTGGAAAATTCAAGTTCTTACGCCAATTTCTTTACCAGATAATGACGTTTCCGCTACATATGGTCCACAAAAATTTGAACCTATTTTTGCCTGTCCCTATTAACAAACTTTTAAAGGAATCAGCGAATTTATCGAAGAAACTTTCCGTCGCCTGCGCTTAAGCCCAAGCTTCTCCCTTAGC
>NZ_ATXH01000026.1 GCF_000421585.1 Thermodesulfatator atlanticus DSM 21156 | reverse complement strand
CCAGGGAGACTACCTGGTAGATAGGCCGGAGGTGGAAGCCCAGCAATGGGTGGAGCTGACCGGTACTAATCGCCCGAGCGGCTTGGCCACAGTATTGGCTTAATAGTTGATACTGTGGTGAGAGGCTTGTGGGTACCGGAGCGATATCCTATATCACTTGTCGAGAGTTTTTAAGGGGAAGGAATTCCTGGGTGCCCATACCGGAGGGGCCACACCCGTACCCATTCCGAACACGGTCGTTAAGCCCTCCAGGGCCGATGGTACTGCCGGGTTACCCCGGTGGGAGAGTAGGTCGGCGCCCGGGTAATAAAGATAGAGAAAAGCCCGGTTGGGAAACCAGCCGGGCTTTTTTATTTTTGTTCCGTCATTGCAAGCGAATAGCTTTTGATGCAACGCCCCATGTGCCAACCAATCCCTTGAGATTACTTTGGCGAGCCTAGCTCGCCTTGCGATGATACGCGTTGGTGAAATTACTATGGTATCCCTATCAGGCCTTCTCGCGATGACGCTTTGTGGAATAAAACGGGCTCCCAATCGCAAATCTGGAATGTCAAATTGTTTAGCTTTTAGGATTTATATGGCTTTTCTCCGTGGTTTTGTTTAAATCTTCTGTTATGCCTGCACTTTTAGAGATTCTTCAAAAAGGCAGAGATTTTCTCGTAAAAAAGGGCTTTTCTCCAAAAGAGGCTGATTACGAAAGCCGTTTTATCCTATCTTTTCTTTTAGGCAAAAAACTTCTTGATATTTATCAGGAAAAAGAAGTTCCCCCTTTAGTTGCAAAAAAATTTTTTATGCTTTTAGAGAAGCGTTCTCAAGGGGTTCCTGCCGCATATCTCCTTGGAGAAGTTGAGTTTTTTGGCTGTTTATTCAAAGTTGGCCCAGGGGTTCTTATTCCTCGTCCTGAAACAGAAATCTTAGTAGAAACTGCCCTTAACCTTTTACCTGAGGGGTCTTATTTACTTGAATTGGGGGTGGGCTCAGGCTGTATTTCTATTACCTTGGCCCTGGAAAGGCCTTCTTTTAAAATCATCGGTGTGGATATCAGTTCGCAGGCCCTGGCATATACAATCCAAAACCTAAAAAGATATGGCCTTGAAAAAAAACTTCTTTTAGTAAGGGGAAACTGGCTTAGCCCCTTCAAAGAAACCCATTTTTTTAATGCCATTTTGAGTAACCCGCCTTATGTGGCGAAAAACGAATGGGAAACGCTTGACAAAGAGGTAAAGTTACACGAACCACAGGAAGCCCTTCTAGCAGGAGAAGAAGGCCTTGATTTTATAGCCGAAACCTTGAAAAAAGCTCCCGGGTTTCTTAAACCCCCTGGCTACGTTATCCTTGAGATAGGTTATAGGCAAAGAGAAAAAGTAGCTTCTCTCGCGGAAAAATTAGGATATAAATACTTTTTTGTGAAAGATTTATCAGGGCATCATCGCGTTTTGGTTGCAAAATATAGCTTATAAAAAGCAGGAGCTTTTGATGCAAGAAAACATCTGTATCTTCGTGGAAGGGGGGCACAAGCTCTCTGGCGAGGTTATTATCAGCGGAGCCAAAAACGCTGCTCTTCCTGCACTTGCAGCCGCACTTTTAGCAGAAGGGGAGTATTTTTTTTCAAATGTTCCCTGGCTGGTTGATGTTTTTACCATGCTTGAACTCCTGGGGCGTTTGGGCTGTCAGTATGAAATAACCCGTGAAGGCCTTTATTTGGACACTTCGAATGCCGAAGAAACCCTTGCTCCTTACGAAATCGTAAGCCGGATGCGGGCTTCGGTGCTGGTGCTTGGTCCGCTGCTTGCCAAGCACGGAAAGGCCAAAGTAGCACGTCCTGGAGGATGCCCTATTGGCAAACGCCCCATAGACTTGCATTTAAAAGGCCTTGAGGCTATGGGGGCCAAAATAGAAATGGAACACGGCTATATCGTGGCCAAGGCTCCACGCCGAGGGCTTTGCGGAGCAGAAATTTTCTTTGATTTTCCCTCGGTTACCGCCACAGAAACCATTATGATGGCCGCAAGCCTTGCCCGGGGAAAAACTCTTATCCGCAATGCTGCCAAGGAGCCGGAGATCGAATTTTTGGGAGATATGCTCTGTGCTATGGGCGCCAAGATAAAAGGCCATGGAAGCGAAAATATCTACATTGAAGGGGTCAAAGGGCTATCCCCTGCCAAGGTCGATATTATCCCTGACCGTATTGAAGCAGGTACATATCTCATGGCTCCCGCGGTGGCAGGAGGCGAAATTATCGTTAAAAGGGCCAACCCTTCCCATCTTGAAAATGTTTTAGCTTCCCTTAAGCAGCTCGGGCTTACGATAGAAATCTCCGGTGATGAGATTCTTAGCAGGCGTGGCAAAAGGCTTAGACCCATTAAGATAAGAACAGCCCCCTATCCCGGTTATCCTACGGATCTTCAAGCACAAATCATGGCGGTTTTATGTACGGTCAAAGGCGTTTCTGTGGTTGTTGAGACGGTTTTTGAAGACCGCTTCCATCACGTGGAGGAGCTAAAACGCCTTGGGGCAGAAATTACCGTAGAGGGCCGGGTGGCAGTGGTTCAAGGGGTGAAAAGGCTCCAGGCTGCGCCGGTAAAGGCAACCGATTTGCGCGCAAGTGCCTCTCTTGTGCTGGCCGCGCTTGGAGCAGAAGGTGTTACGGAAATCAGCGAGATTCATCATTTGAAAAGGGGCTATGAGTCCCTTTGCGACAAGTTTTCTAAACTGGGTGCCAAGATATGGGAGGCTCCGTGCCAGAGCTAAAGGCGCTTTCCTTTGATGAGATCAAAGGCCAGGACCGGGCCCTTGGAATCCTTTTAAAAGCCCAGGGAAAGGCCCGCCTTCCCCACGCCTATCTTTTTCTTGGCCCTGAAGGCGTTGGCAAAGAAACCACCGCACTTTCTTTTTTCTGGCGGCTTCTTTGTGAGGGGAAAACAGCCTGCGGGAAATGTGTTCCCTGTGCTAAATTTTTGCGCGGGAATCACCCTGATGTTGAAATAATAAGCCCTGCGAGCAAGTCATTAAAAATAGAACAGATTCGTGCGCTAGAGGCCAAACTTTATTTCAGACCCCTTGAGGCTGAAAGGCGGCTTATTTTGTTCCCTGATGCAGAAGCCATGACCCGAGAAGCAGCTAACGCCCTTCTTAAATCCCTTGAAGAGCCACCTCCTTATAATCTCTTCGTCCTGGTGGCTAAAAGCACCGAAGGCCTTTTGCCCACGATAGTATCTCGTTGCCAGATTGTGCGTTTTAGGCCCCTTCCCCAAAAGATTCTTGAACAAGTGTTGGTAGAGCGCTTTGGGCTTTCTGAGGAAGAGGCAAAAGGTCTTTCGTGTCTGGCTGAAGGAAGCCTTGGTAGGGCGCTTCGCCTGGCAGAAAGGGGCTTTCTTGAGGAGCTTTCCCGGTTTGTTAAGGCTATTTCCACAGGCAAGCCATCACAAATCGTGGCAGTGGCCGAGACCCTTCCCAAATTAAAAGAAGACCTCCCTCTTTTTTGGGAAATGGTCTTGGTGTGGTTGCGTCAGGGGCTTTTAAGCCACCTTGAGCTAGATGAATTTCCTGAGATGCTTCCTGAGAAGCCTCCTCGAGATTTCGTTGTCCCCGCAATGGAACGTGTGCAACAGGCGTTTTCTGCCATTCAGATGAATCTTAACCAAGAAATATTTTTGCTTGAGCTCTTAACCTTTCTTGCGGAGCTTTGGCGAAAGGCCCTTCACGCGGAAGTAAGCCCCGTAGGCGCAAGGGCGGCATAAAATTTTGCCGTTTTGGTTAACCTCACGTCCATCCTGTACCCAAACACCGCACTTTTCGCACTGGACCCTTTTTAAGGGCCTTCCAGGTAAATCAAAGTCGGAGACCTCGACTTCTACTTCCTGAATCTCAAAAAGTTCTTCTTCAGGCATGACCTGATAAGCTTTAAGCTGGCGCTGATACTTGTTTTCGATCTCAGGGAAATAATTTTTCGAAAGCTCACGGGCTTCTTCCCTGGCAATGATGCGAAAGGCCTTTTTGGTCTCGAGATTCAAGAAAGTTGCAGCCATGATACCGTGGTCAAGGAATTTGAGGGATCGCTTCCCAAGACTTGCGCCGGTGACTGATTGTATGGCATCAGTGGCGCAGCGGTCAATTTCAACGAAGACCAGGAACTTCTTCCGGTCCGCTCCTTTTGGATCAGAAATACCAATAAGGCGCAAGCCAAGAAGGGCAAGTCTCACCCCCAGGACCTGGCCGGCACAAAGATGCCCGTGGGTTCTTACTGATTCTTCAAGTATTTCTTCAAATGGGATTTCAAAGATGTTGGCCATTACGCGCTCCTTTCACTTTGTTCAAGATAAGCCTTCTGCAGGTATTCTCTGATAGTTTGTGCCACCTTGCGGTTAAGACCAGGAAGCCCTGCAATTTCCTCGACAGGGGCCTTGGCAAGATTTTCTAAGCTCTCAAAATGCCTAAGCAGGGTTTTTTTGCGTTTGGGGCCAATGCCGGGAATCTGGTCAAGAATAGAGGTAAGCCCCTGTTTTTTGCGTCTTTTTCTGTGAGAGGTTACGGCAAAGCGGTGGGCCTCATCGCGCACCCTTTGTAAAAAGCGCAAGATGTCTGTGTGTTTTGCCAACTTAAGAGGATTTTTACGCTGGGGAAGATAAATTTTTTCGCCTTCCCCTTGGCGTTCTTTGGCAAGGGCACAGAAATCGACTTTATCAAGCACGTGCAATTCTTCTGCTGCGGCAAGGGCTGCAGCAAGCTGACCTTTGCCTCCGTCTATAAGTATGAGGTCTGGGAGGCTCGTAGCCTCAAGGCAGTTTTTAAGGTGTCTACCTACGGTTTCGTATATCATGGCGTAATCATCAGGGCCTGCGGTGCTTTTAATGTAATATCGCCGGTAGCGGCTTTTGTCTTCTTCGCCCTCAAAAAAAGACACTACCACCCCCACGGACAAGGTGCCTTGGATGTTTGAAATATCTACGCCTTCAACGCGCAGGGGTATCTTTTTAAGCTTCAGGGTAAAGGCGAGCTTTTCTGCTAGTTCTTCGTAAGGTCGTTCACCGGCAAGGCGTGCAGCAAGGGCCTCACGAGCATTTTGTTGGGCAATCTTTAAAAGTTCTTTTCTGGCCCCGCGCTTAGGTACTTTTATAGTCACTTTTTTTTCTGCGAGCTCACTAAGCCAGTCCTCAAGTATTTCTTTGTCTTCAGGGGACTCAGGAAGAAGGATTTCCTGAGGTATGTATTTGCCCTCATCATAAAACTGCTGCAAAAGTGAAGCGTAAAGGGCGTTTGCCTCTGAGTTAGCACGGCTAAGGTTAAAAGTTTTTTTACCGAGCAGGGCGCCGGATCTCACAAAAAGCACGGCCCCTGAGATTTTTTCTCCCTGGCGTGCCAAGGCGAAAACATCAAGGTCTTCTTCCTGAGGAAGGTTTACTACCTGGGCTTCTAGGGTGCGTTCGATGGCAAAGATCCGGTCACGCAAAAGAGCTGCCTTTTCAAAGTTTAATTCTTCGGCAGCCTTTTCCATTTCTGCCCGTAGGCTTTTTAAGACGTCCTGAGCCTTTCCTTTGAGAAAGGAGATGGCCCCTTCTACCAGTTTGCGGTATTCCTCTTCGGTAATCAGGCCCACACAGGGAGCCGGACAGCGGCCTATCTGGTAATAAAGACAGGGGCGTTCGCGTCTTTGGAATTCAGCCGTTGAGCAGCGCCTTAAGGGAAAAATACGTGCCAAAAACTTAAGTGTTTGCCTTACCGCCCCGGCAGAGGGGTATGGACCGAAATAGACGGCTTTGTCTTTGCGTTTGCGGCGACAAACCTGAATAGCGGGAAACTTTTCGTGCAAAGTGATGCGCAAAAGGGGATAGGCTTTGTCGTCACGCAGGAGTACGTTGTAACGCGGCCGGTATTTTTTTATAAGATTGGCCTCAAGCACCAAGGCTTCTTTTTCGCTACGGGTGACGATGGTTTCTACGATATTGGCTTTGGCTACGAGCACTCTGATTTTATAAGGCTGGTCTTCTCGCAGATAGCTTTGCAGGCGTTTGCGCAAGTTTTTGGCTTTGCCAACGTAAAGAACTTCGCCTTTTTCGGTCTTAAAAACATAGACTCCCGGGTTTTCAGGGGCTTTTTTGATAACTTCTTGGTCAATCATGGGTGATTAACACCACAGCGTATGCGGCAATGCCTTCTTTTCGTCCGGTAAAGCCCATTTTTTCGGTGGTTTTGCCTTTTATATTAATGGCTTCTTCTGGGCATTTTAATACCGAGGCCAGGGTCTTGCGCATCTTATCCCGATAGGGGCCTATTTTCGGGCGCTCGGCCACGATAGTTAAATCAGCGTTAACCAGGCGAAAGCCTTTCTGGGCAAGTTTTTTCATGGTTTCTGAAAGGAGCTCAAGGCTTGAGATGCCTGCATAGCGTTTGTCTGAGTCTGGAAAGTGTTCGCCAATATCTCCAAGCCCTGCCGCGCCGAGAAGGGCGTCTATCAACGCGTGGGTGGCCACATCGGCGTCTGAGTGGCCAAGGAGTCCTAGCTCGTAGGGTATTTCTACCCCGCAAAGGATAAGCTTGCGCTCTGGAGCAAAACGATGCACGTCGTAGCCAAATCCTACCCGCATACTTACTCCTTTAGTTTCTTTGTCTCTGGTTAAGCTTTGCAAAATACGTTAAATTCTCGAAAACGGAGTTTATTATGCCACGGGAGAAATGGCAAAAAATAGAAGAAGCGCGGAAACTTTTAGGCCTGCCTTTGCAGACCAGCAGGGCTGAAATCCGCGCAAGGTATCGCAACCTTGCCGCAAAGCTCCATCCAGACCATCAGGGCGATGTAAAGACCATGCAACGTTTAAACGAGGCCTATCAGCTTTTGATGGAATATTGTGAACACTATCGCATAGAGCTCCGCCCCAACGATCGCGGGGCGGATGCTGAAGAATGGTGGTTTTTACACTTTGGGGAAGATCCAATTTGGCGTGGCAAAAAGGAGGAGGATTAATTCATGCTGGTAGTTCAGAAGTACGGTGGCACATCCGTAGGAGACCTTGAACGTATAAGAAATGTCGCCCGGCGCATTGCTAAATATCGCGATGAAGGCCATGATGTGGTGGTCGTGGTCTCGGCTATGGCAGGGGAGACGGATCGTCTTCTTCAGCTTGCCCATGAGCTTGTGGAAGAGCCCTCTCCACGTGAGCTTGATATGCTCGTGGCCACAGGAGAGCAGGTGTCTTCATCACTTCTGGCCATGGCTTTAAATGCCATGGGTTATCCTGCCAAGGCCCTTCTGGCCTTTCAGATTCCGATTAAAACAGACGAGCTTTTTGGCAAGGCCCGTATTCGCGACATTGCCACCGAGCGTATGCGCGAAGAACTTAAAAAAGGCCACGTGCTCATCATTGCCGGGTTTCAGGGGATAACTGAAAACGGTGACATCACTACTTTGGGACGTGGCGGTTCTGATACTACCGCGGTGGCTATTGCTGCAGCACTTGGGGCTGATGTTTGCGAGATTTTTACCGACGTAGACGGGGTTTACACGGCGGATCCGCGCATTGTGCCTAAGGCCAGAAAGATTGCTAAGATTTCCTACGATGAGATGCTTGAGCTGGCAAGCATGGGCGCCAAGGTCCTTGAGATTCGCTCTGTGGAGTTTGCCAAAATTTATAAAGTGCCGGTTCACGTGCGTTCTAGTTTTTCTGATGAGCCGGGTACAATGGTAGTGGAGGAGGACGAAAGCATGGAAAAAGTTTTGGTGTCAGGGGTTACTTATAATCGTAACGAGGCCCGTATTTCCCTTTACGGGGTGCCGGATAAACCCGGTGTTGCGGCCAAAATATTTGGGCCTATTGCTGATGCCGGTATTGTGGTTGATATGATTATCCAGACAGGCCGCCCTGACGGACGTGCAGATATGACCTTCACCGTGCCCAAGACTGATTATAAAAACACCTTGCGACTGGTAGAAAAATTATCATCTGAGATCGGTATTGAAAAAATAGAAGGCGCTGAAGACATTGCCAAGGTTTCCATTGTGGGTGCTGGTATGCGTGCTCATCCAGGGGTTGCCGCCAAGATGTTTAACGTCCTAGCAAATCACGGCATCAATATTCACATGATTTCTACTTCGGAAATAAAAATTTCCTGTGTGATAGATGAAAAATACACTGAACTAGCCGTAAGGGCGCTGCATGAGGCCTTTGGGCTTGATCGGGAGCCAGAACAAGAAGGCTAGGAGTTTTTTATGGCTAAAAACATAGAATTTTATGATACCACTTTACGTGACGGCACCCAGGCTGAGGACTTTAACCTTTCTGTGGAAGACAAGTTGCGTGTGGCCCAAAAACTCGACGAGCTTGGCATTGATTACATCGAAGGTGGCTGGCCAGGCTCAAACCCTAAAGATGCGCGTTTCTTTCGCGAGGTAAGGGACCTCAAGTTCAAGCACGCACGCATTGCGGCTTTTGGCAGCACCCATCATCCACGCAAAACCCCCGAAGAAGATCCAAATCTGCGCGCCCTTATCGAGGCCAAGACACCAGTTGTTACTATTTTTGGCAAAAGCTGGGACATCCACGTAAAAGAAGCCCTTAAGACCACCCTTGAGAGAAATCTTGAGATTATCGAGGCCTCAGTGGCCTATCTCAAGCCTCACTGTGAAAAACTATTCTACGATGCAGAGCATTTTTTTGACGGCTTTAAGGCTGACAAAGACTATGCTTGCGAGACCTTAAAACGTGCCGCTTCGGCAGGGGCGGATGTCCTGGTGCTTTGTGATACTAACGGCGGCACCCTTCCCCACGAAATAGTCGAAATAATTCGTGAAGTGAAAAAACGCCTGGGAAAAGGTGTTACCCTGGGTATTCATGCCCACAACGATTCTGAATGTGCGGTGGCCAATTCCCTTATGGCTGTGCTTGAAGGTGCCGTTCAAGTCCAGGGCACTATTAATGGCTTTGGGGAACGCTGCGGTAATGCCAATCTTTGTTCTATTATGCCCAATCTTTTGCTTAAGATGGGCTATGAGGCCGAGGCCAAAAAACATTTACACAAACTGACCGAGGTCTCACGCTACATTTGCGAAATAGCCAATATACCGCATCCACGCTATTTGCCCTATGTTGGGCGCAGTGCCTTTGCGCATAAAGGCGGGGTACACGTCTCTGCGGTTATGCGTCATCCCCGCACTTACGAACACATCGAACCAGAACTTGTTGGAAACATCAGACGAGTGCTTGTGTCTGATCTTTCTGGGCGCAGCAACATCCTTTATAAGGCCAAACAATTCGGCATCAAACTTGCCGAAAACGATCCCATGGTGGCGAAGATTGTAGAAGAAGTTAAAAAGCGCGAGGCTGAGGGATATCAGTTTGAAGCAGCAGAAGCCTCCCTTGAGCTTTTGATGTATCGCTTAATTGGCGAGCCCAAGCAGTATTTCGAGCTTTTGGGCTACCGGGTCTTTGATATGCAAAATCCCGAAGAGGGGTATCCTCTGGTTGAAGCTACCGTAATGGTACGGGTTCCTCCTGGGGTGGGAGAGGTTGAACATACTGCGGCTTCTGGAAACGGCCCGGTAAATGCCCTTGACAATGCCATTCGCAAAGCCCTTGAGCGCTTTTACCCTCAACTTAAAGAGATGAGCCTTGAGGACTACAAAGTAAGGGTCCTTCCAGGCTGCCCTGGTACCGGGGCCATGGTAAGGGTGCTTATTTTTTCGCGAGACAGAGAAGACCGCTGGGGCACAGTGGGTGTGTCGCACGATATTTTAGAAGCAAGCTGTAAGGCCCTGGTTGATAGTCTCACGTACAAACTCTTTAAAGACAGGCACAAGAAAACTTAAGGAGGTTTTAGTGTCAAGGACAATTGCCCTTGCAGGCAAAGGCGGAACAGGCAAAACTACCACTGCGGCCCTTTTAATAAGACACCTCATCAAAACCGGTAGAACCCCCATCCTTGCGGTTGATGCTGATCCCAATGCCAATCTTAACGAACTCCTAGGCGTAGATGTCGATGTGACCCTTGGGGAGATAAAAAACGAGCTTCGCACCGCGGTGCCTGATAGCATGGCCCGGGGTGATTTCATCGAAATGCGTTTAAACGAAGCCGTGATTGAAACAGATGATTTTGACCTCATTGTCATGGGCCAGCCAGAAGGCCCAGGGTGTTATTGTGCTGCCCATGCTTTTCTTTCTCAGGCCCTTGAAAAGCTAATGAAAAATTATGCATACGTAGTGGTGGATAACGAGGCAGGAATGGAGCATCTTTCGCGACTTAATATGCGCAATATAGACCATCTTTTGGTGGTCTCTGATGCTTCTTCGCGCGGGGTGATGACTGCTGGGCGTATTGCAGAATTGATAAAACCCCTACAGCTTGAGGTTGGCACGGTGTGGCTTCTGGTTAACCGGGCTCCTCAAGAGATCCCTCAAACACTCGACGATTACGTACAAAAGATTTGCGATGAAAAGGACATGAAGTTTTTGGGATACTTAAAGGAAAGCCAGGAGGTGTTTGAGGCGGAAATTGCACGTAGACCACTCTTAGAGTTAGTAGATAACACCGAAATTGTTAAGGAAGCTTCTCAGCTTTTCGAAAAGATCTTAAAGGGGGCCTAAGCCCCCTTTTTGAAAATTAGCAACCTTCGATGGCTTTTTGCTTTTTGACTTTGATTTTTACCTTATCGCCCACATTGGCTTTACATTTGCCTTTGATTTCGACAACCATGGTTTTACCATCGAATTCTTTGATAGTGCCTTTACAGGATTTGGCAAGGGCAGGAGCACCGCTTACACCCAAAAAGGATACTGCCATGATAAGAGCCATAAGCTTTTTCTTCATAACAACACCTCCTCTAGATTTGTTTAGCTAGTGTAATATAAATTGATAAAAAAGCTAAATTTTTTTGGAGGAAAATTGATAAAAAATTTTCTAAAAATAGGCGTTGTTTCTTTAATATTTTTTATTTTTGCGGAAATACCGGCTTTTTCGCAAAAAATAATCGTAATAGAGAAATATTCCCGTACTTTGTATCTCTATGAAAACGGACACATTTTGAAGGCTTATCCTGTTTCTCTTGGCTGGAATCCTGAGGAACCTAAAAGAGAACAGGGAGACGGGGCCACTCCAGAGGGCCTTTATTTTATTAGGGAAAAACGCCCTTCGCGTCGTTACGGTCTTTTTTTAGCACTTTCTTATCCAAATTTAAAAGACATTAACCTTGCGCGCTGGGAAGGCCGTTTGAACTTATCTGAATATGAACAATGTGTTTTAAACTTCAAGCAGGGAGTTTCAAATGGCAATTGTAAATTAGGCTACGGCTTGGGGATCCACGGAGGAGGGGTTTGGCGTAAAAAAAATGGTCGCTTGGTGCGTGATTGGACCTATGGCTGCGTGGCTTTAAATGACAAAGACATGCGCGAACTTTATGAGTTGATTGAGGTTGGCACCCCTGTGCTGATCTATGATGCGGAAAAACCGCTTTTTGAGGTATTTAAGCAACTAGTATTTAATCCGTCTACGGGCAATTTATATCCATGGTGGGGCGAGTGGCAACTTCCCTTAAAAGGGTTGACCCTGCGGGTATCCCTTTGGGAAGATCATAACGGTACCAAGAAGCTTCGCATCTGGGGTATGGACAACAATACTAAGCGGCTTTTTTTCCTTTTTGAGGATGCTAATGCTGACGGAAGAATTTCACTTTGGGAAAATGAACAAAACTTTGCGCTTCCAGGCTGGGATTTTCAAAAGATTCGCAATATGATTTTAGATATGTTGCCAAAATGGGTTGAAGAAAAAAAGTTTTCTGGACAAGGAGGCTAGCCATTCGACTGATAAAAGAAATTTCCCAAATGAAAACCTGGAGCGAAACCTCCCGCAAAAATGGCTTGAGAATAGGCTTTGTGCCTACGATGGGCTATTTTCACGAAGGTCATCTATCCCTTATGAGGCGGGCCAAGGAGCTTGCAGACAAGGTCGTGGTGAGCATCTTTGTAAATCCCATCCAGTTTGGACCACAAGAAGATTTTCGCGATTATCCCCGTGACTTAGAACGAGACGCGCGCTTGGCAGAAGAAATAGGCGTTGACGTCATCTTTACCCCCAAGGCTGAAGAAATGTACCCTGAGGGGTTTCAGACTTTTGTTGAAGTGGAAAGGCTTACCAAGCCGCTTTGTGGTGCCAGGCGCCCTGGGCATTTTCGCGGGGTTACTACTGTTTGTTTAAAACTGTTTAACATCGTTAAGCCGCATTTTGCTGTGTTTGGTCTTAAGGATTATCAGCAATATTTGGTCGTAAAGCGCATGGTGGCTGACCTTAACCTTGACCTTGAGATTATAGGTCATCCCATTGTGCGGGAAAAAGACGGCCTGGCCATGAGTTCGCGAAACGTATATCTTTCCCCTGAAGAAAGAAAAAGTGCTACCTGCCTTTATAAGGCACTTTGTTTAGCACAAGAAAAAGTAAAAAAGGGCGTAAGGATTGTTCCTACTTTGAAACAAGAGCTTGAGCAATTTATAATTTCTCATCCCTACACCGAGATCGATTACGTAGAATTTTGCCATCCAGAAACACTTGACCCAGTAAAAGAAATCGCAGGTCCAACTTTACTTGCCCTTGCTGTTTTCGTAGGTAAAGCGAGATTAATAGACAATACTTTAATAGAACCGTAGAGAAAATCTTTTGCAAAATTGCGAAACGTAACTACAAGGGATCCGTTTCCATTTTTCGTACTGAAAAATGGAAATTAACAGACCGAGAAAAGATATTTTGTAAAGTCTTTTAGATATAAAAACACGGAGCAAAGCCTATTAAAAAAGAATTCTTTTTCTCTGTTTTGGTGACGTTTGCGAAATTTAAAATTAAAGCTCTTTTTAAATTGTATCTTTTCAGAAAACTATAAAGACTTTTTCTTACTTTGGGTGTGTATTTAACTTCGTAGGAAATATTGATTCTTCTTGAAACAAGATGAAATTCACTTCCGCTTTTCCGGTGGTGCGCAAAAATTTAGTCAAAAATTCTTTTTTTCTGAGTTCCTTGTAGACAAAATTTTCAAGCATTGCGCCTCTATCGTGTCGTAGTTCTATCGTTTGAAAATTTGATAAAACGGCGTTCCTTAAACCTGTATCAAGGAAATATACTTTTTTGCTTTTTTTTCAGTTCAGTTGCTAGATTCTTGTGAAATGATGGAAGGAGACCTATTACGTAAGTGTTAATGAGTACGTCGAGATATTTTTGAATGGTTTTATAATCGAGCTTTATTTCTTTGCTTAAAGAAGATATTTCAATGATATTTCCTGTATTAAAAGCCAGGATTTTTAAAAAGACTCTAAACTTCTCAAGTTGTCTTATGTTTAAAAAGAAAAAAATATCTTTTTCTAGATAAATTTGAACGAGATTTTTGAGTATTTCTTTTTTAGTTTTTATGTCTTTTTCTTTTACAACAGCTGGATACCCTCCAAATAGGATAAATTCTTCTAAAAGATTGGTAAATTCTTTTTCAAAGATGGGTTGTTTGAGTTTGTGTGTTTTTCCTTCAATAAATTCCCATAGGTTTTTTTGATATTCCTGGTAGAGAATAAGAAGTTCTTTGTTTTTTCCAGAGGAGAAATTCAGCAAAATTTAAGGGATACTGTTCAAGGTAGGTGGCCCGTCCAACCAAGTATTGGCCTAGATTTTCTTTTATTTCAAAGGATCCAGAACCAGTAACCACTAATTTTAGTTCTTGTCCGAGTGGTCATGGATAATCTTGACATATCTGCCTATGTCTTTGAGATATTGTGCTTCGTCGAGATAGAGGATTTTTTGCTCAAGAAATCTTTTGGCAAAAAGCAGGGGGTCAGTTTTAAGGGATTTGGCGTATTCTTCGATTTCTAGGCTTATATATGCACCGCCGTGTTTTTCTTGCAGATGTTTAAGTAAAGTGGTTTTACCGCTCTGGCGAGGGCCTTTTAACAGGATAATTTCCTTTCTAGGTAGCCATTTTTCCAACTTTTCTTCTATTATCCTTGGGTAGTATTCCATAAATAATAGCCTTATTTTTGGATTTAAGTCCCATTATAATGCTATAAAAACAGGAATAACTAATCAAGGGGAAAATTTTTTATGGTGGTCAGATATCTCTGGCGTCTGGGATTCAAAATGTTAAAATGTGGGCAAAATAGAATTTCTGGACTTGCTTATGTGGCGGAAGTTTTTGCGCTCAAAAATACATACGCTCCGCATTACGAACAAAAATCTGAACTATGAGGGGAGCATTACTCTTGACCCGCGGTTTATGATTGCCGCTGGCCTTGAGCCCTTTGAATCCGTCTGGGTCTATAACCTGGCCAATGGCGAACGCTTTGAGACTTACGTTATCAAGGGCGAGTGGGGGAGCAAAGAAGTTTGCCTAAACGGGGCGGCGGCACGCAAGGGAGAAGTGGGGGATAAGATAATCCTTGTCTCTTACACCTGGCTTAGCCCCGAGGAGATAGACCAGGCTACCGTCACTCTCGTCTATGTTGACGACGATAACAACATCCTTGAGGAAAAACGCCTGCCCGTTAAAGAATAACCTTCATGAAAATTTATCCGGTGCTTCTCGGGTGTCCTAAAAACCGTGTGGACGCGGAAAAATTCTTGGCTTCTCTGGCGGAGCTTGGCGTGGAGGTGGTGCTTGATCCCGAAGAGGCAGATATCCTCTTTGTAAACACCTGCGCCTTTATTAGGGAAGCCGTTGAAGAATCCCTTGACGTAATTTTTGAGCTTGCCGAAGAAAAACTTTCCCACCAGCGCCTGGTGGTGGGAGGCTGCCTTGTTACGCGCTACAAAGAGGCACTTTTACCGGAACTTCCCGAGGTGGATCAATTCCTTGGCATTGAGGCCTACCGCGATCCCAAGGCCATACTTTCTAAAAAACGCTATGTCCCCCGTCTAGAAGGCCCAGAGACTACCAAGCGGCTGCTTACGGAAAACCCGTTCTATGCGTATCTTAAGGTCTCTGACGGCTGCAAACACGCCTGTTCTTTCTGTACTATTCCGCGTATTCGCGGGCCGCTTCGCAGTGTGCCTGAAAGACTAATTCTTGAGGAAGCAAAAGCGCTTTTGGCGCGTGGGGTACAAGAGTTTATCCTGGTGGGGCAAGATGTCTCGGCCTACGGTCTTGACCGGGGGGAGTATGCCCTCCCGGGGCTTTTAAAAAAGCTTGCCCAGGAAGTGGCCCCGGCGTGGGTGAGGCTACTTTATCTTTACCCTCAGGGCATAAACGACGCACTCCTTGAGACCATGGCCTCTTTTGCGAACATTTGTCCTTATTTTGATATTCCCATCCAGCACGCAAGCCCGCGCATCCTCAAGAAAATGCGTCGGTCCTTTGAGCCCGAAAAGATGCTTGCTCTTCTGGAAAAGATTCGTAAGTCCTTTCCGCAGGCAGGCTTAAGGACAAGCGTAATCGTGGGCTTTCCCGGGGAGGACGAAAAAGACTTTGAGGCCCTTCTTTCCTTTTTGCAGGAGGCTCGTTTTGACCACCTGGGGGCCTTTATCTTTTCGCCAGAAGATGGCACACTTGCCGCCAAAATGCCGGGTCAAATCCCTCAAGCCGAAAAAGAGGCCCGGTTCCACCAGGTTATGCAGCTTCAGCAGGAGATCTCCCGCGAGAACCTTGTCGCCCGCCTGGGCCAAACCACCGAGGTGCTCATCGAAGGTGTTGACGAAGAAGGCTGCCTGATCGGGCGCACCCCTTTCCAGGCCCCAGAGATCGACGGGGTGACTTTTCTTGAGGGCGAAGCCATTGTGGGAGACATCGTCCCCGCGCGCCTTGTTAAGGCCGACGTTTACGACCTTCACGCTCGCGTGGAATCCTGACGACCGACAGTCCTCCAAAAGCCGTTCAGCTAGACACCTGCCAGAAATTTTAGGCCTCACCCTTCCCATCGGTTTACCGCCATCCTAAAAAAACTGACTTTGGGCTATCAGGGCCCCAAGGCCGTCTTTTTGTTCTCCAGCAGGACAAAGTTTGGCTACCAGTCGGCGATGAGACGCGTAATTTTAATAATTTTTCCCTGCCGGCCCTCTTTTAGATAACGAGAAAAGTTGTTTTTAAGTGCTCTTACCGAAACCCGCATCTAACTTCGTTTTGTAGCCTCATTTGTTGCCACTTTTATAAGCTCCTCAAATCAGGGAATACTCTCCTCGGGCGAGGCATACGCAGTAGGGGCGACACATGCGTCGCCCCTACATCCGCCCGCCATTCGCTATTCGCCACTTACCACAATTCATTTTTCCGCAGGCTCGACCTTCAGGATGAGCAGGTCTTTTCCTTCTGGAAGGGGCTCAAGAAACTGGTAGGGAAGAGCCGGAATTTCCACCTTAGGGTTCTCGACAAAAGGGCCCTCAATCCACTCTACCTCTGGCTTATACGCTGGGACTTCGCCACCAGAGAAGCGGCAGATGTCTGTTAGTTTTCCGCCAGAGATTACGATGGTGCAGAGGATACCCAGGTGGGCACAGTAAGTCTGGTCTGGGCCAGAAAGCCGGGGGTATTTTTCAAGATGCGTGTGTCCGAAACACCACCAGGCCTGAGGGGGAAGCTCGTGAAAGACGACTCCGTCTTTGCCGCAGGTCTGCGAAACAATAAGAGGCGTTGAACGGTAAAAGGCCACTTCGCCACGAACCTCTCCCGGGATGATAAAAAAGAGCTCGTACTCGTTAGCCTTCTCGAAGATCTCAGCAAAGGCCTGCTTAATCCTCTGGTGAAAACAGACTTTCTTTACCTTCTGGGCCTCTTCCATCCAGGCAAGTGCCTTTTCTAAACGATCATTCTTCGAAGCCATAAAACTCCTTCTTTTTAATCAAAAAAACTATCAGATAGCTATGAGAGTTTTATTGCTAGGAATGGGTGTTTTCTTTAACGATGTAAGAGGGTTAATGTCATTATCATGAGATGTATTCGCTTATGAACCAAAATTATTCACCTCCTTCTATATATTATTAGGAACGTGAAATATTTCTCAATTTAAATTATTTGATTAAATCGTATTTTTCTGAATCGATAAAAATTATTTGTCTGCTTTAGGATGAAAATTTCATTTTTTAGCTAAAATCTTTCATAAATAGCCTATGCTGATTTTGCAGGTTGAAATTTTTTATTAAAAAATTTTGAACGAAAAATTTAAAAAAAATAATATAAAAGAAAGAAGGAAGCCTGGACTCTGAAAATGCCGTGCCTTAACAAAGGAGATCTAAAATCCTTTCAGGATAATAGTCTTTTTCGTCTTCCAGCGCCCAGGCAACAGTTACCGAGGCATCCAATACAAATTCCTGGCTCACATGCGCCCCTCTTCGATCAGTTCTTTAATTTTAAGCCCGTTTAACCGGTGCCTTTTTCGGAATTTTTTGATTTCTTCTACGATTTCCTCTATTTTCCGTCTTCTTTGGGGAGCGATAGGTTTTATAACAGCCACCGGAATTCCTCGCCGGGTAATAACAAACCTTTCCCCCTGAGCCACACGATCTAAAAGTTCAGAAAACTTGGTTCTGGCTTCGTAAACCCCTATAATGGCCATGGTCAAACCCCGTTGACTAGTCTTAGATATTTCCCGCTTAATTCGGTCAAGAACGCTAGATTTTTTGGGCATACCATCAAGGGATATCTTTAACCTTTAAGTTTTAACTTCCAGCTGGCCCAAATGGCCTGGCCGTAAGAGACGGCGCCGTCGTTTGGGGGAAGCTTTTCCGGAAAATAAACTTCGTAATCCTTCAGAAGCTCTCTTAGGAGCTCGTCGGCAAGGATTTTGTTCTGGAAACAACCGCCACTTAAGACGATTCTTTTAAGGCCCGTTTGTTGGACGGCAGACCTTATCAGCAGTGCAAAACCCCTGGCCAGAGAGAGGTGAAACCCAAGGGCCAGGGTCTCTTGGTCGTACTTTTCCAGGTGCTCCAATAGAAGCCGAAATAGCCTGCGGGTATCAAGGACCAGGTGCTCTTTAACCGTAAGCGGGATTTCGAAAATTAGTCTTTCTTGGGCCCTGGCGGCCATGGCCTCAAGGAGCATGGGGGCCTCGCCCTCAAAACTTTGCTCGTAGCACACCCCAAGGAGCGCGGCACAGGCGTCAAAGAGGCGCCCGGTGCTGGTGGTAAGCGGGGCGTTTACCCCGCGGGCAAGCATTTTAAACACTATTTCTCCCTTTGCCCAAAAAGTATCAGGGAGAAGCTTCCGAAAAGTTTCAAGGGCTTTGTCACCGTAGAGCGCGTAAAGATAAGCAAGCAGCATGCGCCAGGGCTCCCTTGCCGCGGCATCCCCACCAGGTTGCCCTACCGGAAAGATATGCCCCAGGCGCTGATAGCTGCCGGCCTCAACATAGAAGAGCTCTCCGCCCCAGAGAGTATGGTCATCGCCCAGGCCAACGCCATCAAGAATTAAGGCAAGAAACGGGGGGCGTATTCCAAACTCTCCAGCCACCGCGGCGGCGTGGGCCACGTGGTGCTGCACCTTTACCAGTGGGAGCCCGGTCTTTTTGGCCTCTTCTTCCGCAAGCTCAGTGCTCAAGTACCCGGGATGCAAATCGCAGACAAGGACCTGAGGCCTTACGTGCAAAATATTTTCAAAATGGGCGCGCACTTTTTTGAAAAAGCGCACGGTCTCTAAGTCTTCCAGGTCGCCAAGGTGTTGGGAGATAAAGGCCTCGTCCTCCCGGGTAAGGGTAAAGGTGTTTTTGAGGTGCGGCCCAAAGGCAAAGACCCTTTTTTCCGTAAAGGGGTAGGGAAGCGGCTCAGGCACAAAGCCTCTTGCCCTTCTTATGAGGCGGGGCTTTCCCGCTATGAAGCGCATGACCGAATCGTCTATACCGATAGCGATTTCCCGGTTGTGCAGTAGGAAAAAGTCGGCAATACCCTTTAGGCGCGTTAGGGCCTCTTCATTTGAGACACAAAGGGGCTCACCTGAGAGATTCCCGCTGGTCATCACCAAGGCCAGAAAATCACCCTCCCTTAGCAAGAGATGGTGAAGCGGGGTGTAGGGGAGCATGAGGCCCAAGATATCAAGCCCTGGGGCTATTTCTGCCGCAAGGGGTGAGGGGCTTTTGGCCCTGGCTAAAAGGATAGGTCTTTTGGGTGAGCAAAGAAGCCTTTTTTCTTCTGGACCAAGTTCTGCCAACAATTCCGCTGCCGCGAGGTCTTTTACCATGATGGCAAAGGGCTTGCGGGGACGTTTTTTGCGTTTACGCAAGATGTGGCAGGCCTCTTGGTTGGTAGCGTCACAGGCCAGGTGAAACCCCCCAAGCCCGCGCAGGGCAAGGATCTTCCCCTCTCGAAGCGCCTCTATGGCAAAGGCAAGGGGGTCTTCTACATCTCTAAGGGCGTTGCCCTTTGCGTCACAGAGCCATATTTTAGGGCCACAGGCCGGGCAGGCGTTGGGCTCGGCGTGAAACCGGCGGTCTTCCGGGTTTTGGTACTCGCTTTGGCATTCAGGGCAAAGGAGGAAGACCTTCATGGTGGTCTTTCCCCGGTCGTAAGGGAGATCAAGGATCACGCTAAAGCGAGGGCCACAGTCTGTGCAATTAATAAATGGATAGCGAAAACGGCGGTCGTCCGCGTCAAAGAGTTCGGCAAGACAGGCCTCACACGTGGCCACATCTGGCGGAATCTTGGTCTTTTTGGTGCCGCCCTGGCTTTCAAGGACCAAGAATTCAGAAGGGGCCTTCCCTTCTAGCGGGGTTGTCTTAAGGCTTTCAATGCGGGCAAGGGGCGGGGCTTCTTCTTTAAGGGCCTTTAAAAAGGCCAAAAGGGCTTTTTCGTCACCAAAGGCCTCAATGAGGACCCCTTCACCGGTGTTTCTAACGCTTCCCGTAAGGCCGAAACGCTTGGCCAGGCGATAGACAAAGGGCCTGAAGCCCACGCCCTGGACTACGCCTTTTACTGTGATGCCAAGGCCTTCAGGGTTTCCAGCCACAATGACATACCTTCTCCGGTCTTAGCGGAAAGGGGGATGATCTTTAACCTGGGGTTTAATTCTTGTGCCAGGCGACGGGCCTCTTCGAGATCAAAGTCAAAGTAAGGAAGAAGGTCTATTTTGGTGATGAGGAAGATATCGGCCCTATAAAAAGCAGCAGGGTATTTGGCAGGCTTGTCAGATCCTTCTGGCACAGAGACAAGCACGACTCTTAGGTCCTCGCCAAGGTCAAAGGCTGAGGGGCAAAGGAGATTGCCAACGTTTTCTATAAAAAGGAGTTTGAACTGGTTTTCTTCTAACTGGTGGAACGCACGGTGCACCGTACGGGCGTCAAGATGGCAGGCGCCACCAGTGGTCACCTGCACTGCGGGAATGCCTTTTTGACGGATCCTTTCGGCATCGCGTTCGGTCTCAGGGTCTCCTTCAATAACGGCCATAGGGATTTCGCCTGCCAGGGCGTCTATGGTGGCCTCAAGAAGGGTGGTTTTCCCGGAGCCGGGTGAGCTAATCAGGTTTATGGCCTTTATGCCTTTGGCCTTAAAGTGGGCCCTGTTACTTTCCGCAATGGCTTCGTTTTCCGAAAGGATTTTATGCTCAAGGGTGATTTCTTTGGTGCGTTCATGGCAGCCACAATGTTCACACATTTTAATCCTCCACCATTAGTTCCACTTTGGCTATTTGTAATTCGTCCCCGCCAGTGTAGCTAAATTGTTCTTTTCCGCAACGAGGACACTTTTTGGGAGAAAGGCCTTGAAATTCTTCACCACAGGCCAGGCATTTTTTCCTGGCAGGGATTTTCTCTATTTTTAATTCGCTTTTTTTAAAGAGTGGATTTTCTTTTTTATATACTTCAAAGGCAAAGGCAAAAATTTCTTCTTCAACACCTGCTACTTCGCCTATTCGCACGGTTATCGAAAGGACCTCCTGGGCCTTTTGGGCGCGGGCCATTTCTTCTATTTGGGAACACATGGCAAGTACAAGAGAGGTTTCATGCATGGCTTTCAAGGACTTGTTTTAAAAGTCGCCAGGTTTCTTCGGCTTCTTCTGGGGTTAGTTTTTGGATGGCAAAGCCTACGTGCACGATTACATAATCTCCTTCTTTTATTTCTTCTTCTGGAAGGAGTTGAAGATTTACTTCTCTTTTGACCCCGTCAACTTCAGCGATACCTGTGGGGTACGTGACTTTTGTGAGCTTCATGGGAACGCCAAGACACATAAGCTATACCTTTTCTATCTTAAAATTGTAGTTCGTTAAATCGCTAACAACCTTTTCGGCAAGAAGCGGTAGAACCTTTGCTAAGGTTGGGCTAAGTTCAAGGCCAAGGTCCATATTTTCCGGTACTACAGCATATGTTTTAAAAACTTCGGGCACAATTCCCTGAAGCCTTGCTACTCCTAGGGCGTCTTTTACGCCGAATTGGTGGACGGACGCAAAGTTATTTCCTTTTAAGTTTTCGATATCATTCCACGAAAATATTTTATAAGAGCCCGGGGGATCTTCTTGAGAGAGATATACGTCTATGATGAAGACTAAATCATTCCCACGCATAAGATCAAGAAGGGAAAGTCCAGCACAACCACCGTCAATTACTTGGCAATTTACGGGGAAGCGATAATGGTTCATGAGATATCTAACAAGATGAACACCGAATCCTTCATCTTTAAAAAGGATATTTCCCAGTCCAATTATAGCAGCTTTTGTAGAGCCATTCATGTCAAAATAAGTGAAAAATTTCTTTACTTTTTACGCATGTTAACCTATAAAAAAACTATAGTCAAAAGGGGTAATTTACGCACATTAATTTGGAGGAGGCAGCCATGAATCGTTTTAGTCTGAACGGACTTATGAAATTACGAAGAAGGGATTTTCTAAAGGCCGCAACCATTGCTACCGCAGCAATGGGACTTCCGGCCTCTATGGTTTCAAAGGTCGAAGCAGCGCTTAAGTCTCCCGAAAGACCTCCGGTTATCTGGCTTCATTTTGTTGAATGTACTGGTTGTAGTGAAGCTCTTTTACGTACCTCTCACCCTGATATCGCAACCCTTATTTTGGATTTAATTTCTCTCGAATACCACGAAACCCTTATGGCAGCGGCCGGGCATCAGGCTGAAGAAAACCTTAAAAAGGCCGTAGAAAAGTACAAGGGTAAATACATCTGCGTGGTAGAGGGCGGCATCAGCCTAAAAGATGGTGGGGTTTACTGCAAAATTGCCGGAAAGACCACCCCGGAGATTTTAAAAGAAGTAGGTGAGCATGCCTCCATGATTATTGCTTACGGGGCGTGCGCTGCCTTTGGAGGGGTGGCAGCGGCGGCTCCCAATCCCACAGGGGTCGTAGGAGTATCTGACGTCATCAAAGAAAAACCCATTATCAACATTCCTGGTTGTCCACCAAATGGCTATAACTTGTTAGCCACCATCGCTTACATTCTTACCTTTGGTAAATTTCCAGAACTTGATCATCTCAGGCGGCCCAAATTTGCCTATGGTCGTAAAATTCACGATCACTGCGAAAGAAGGCCACATTTTGACGAAGGTCGTTTTGTGGAAGAGTTTGGTGATGAAGGGCACAAGAAAGGCTACTGCCTTTACAAGGTGGGCTGTAAAGGTCCTGTCACCTATTCAAATTGTCCTGTTATTCGTTTTTGTGATGCCGGGGTGTGGCCGGTTTCTGCAGGTCATGGTTGCATAGGTTGTACTGAACCAGATTTTTGGGATACCATGATCCCCTTCTACGAACATGTCCCTGGTACGGAAGTGCCTTCTGGTATGGGAATTGTTGCGCAGGCTGAGCGTATCGGCAAATTTGCCCTTGGTGCTGCGGCAGCCGGTGTGGCAGTTCATGCCGCTGCCGGTGTAGTTAAAAAAGTAGTAACTAAAGAAAAAGAGGAGGAATAAACCATGGCCCACAAAGTTACTATAGATCCCGTAACCCGTATCGAAGGGCATTTACGTATAGATATCGAAGTTGATGGAGGCCAGATAACCAATGCCTGGTCCTCAGGCCAAATGTGGCGCGGTATCGAAATTATTCTTAAGGGTAAAAAACCAGAAGATGCCTGGGCTTTTGCCCAGCGTATCTGTGGAGTTTGTACTACGGTTCACGCCCTGGCTTCGGTGAGATCCGTTGAAGATGCTTTGAACCTAGAAATTCCTTTAAATGCTCAATATATCAGAAACATAATTATTTGTGCTCACGCTCTTCACGACCACATTGTTCATTTTTATCACCTGTCTGCGCTTGACTGGGTTGACGTGGTTTCTGCGCTGCAAGCTGATCCCAAAAAGGCAGCAGAAATTGGCCAAAGTTTATCTCCCTGGCCAGGAAACAACGTCAACCGCATGCGTGAGGTCCAGGAAAAGCTTAAGGCCTTTGTGGCCAGTGGACAGCTTGGTCCCTTTGAAAACGGTTACTGGGGCCACCCTGCGATGAAGCTTCCCCCAGAGGTAAACCTCCTGGCAGTTTCTCACTATCTTGAGGCCCTTGAATATCAATATAAGGCCAACCAGATAGTCGCTATCTTTGGTGGTAAGACCCCTCATATTCAGAGTGTGGTGGTAGGAGGTGTGGCCCTTGCGGTTAATCCTGATAACGAAGCCACCCTCAATATGGAACGCATTCTTTTTGCCCAAAAGCTCTTTGAAGAAGTGAAGAAATTCGTTCACGAAGTTTATCTGGTTGATGTTATTGCAGTTGGTGCTTTTTACAAAGAGTGGCTCAAGTATGGTGCTGGAGTTAAAAACTACTTAGCGGTTCCTGATCTTCCTCTTGACACCAAAGGAGAAGTGTTTGATCTCCCCGGTGGAACAATATTTAACGGCGATCTCTCTTCCGTAACACCTATCAAGAGCTTTAAAGATCCTTACTTCCGCGAAAATGTAGCCGAATGCATTGCACACTCTTGGTATAAAGGCAATTGGACCAAACACCCCTGGGAAGAAGAAACTGAACCTTATTACACAGACTTCCAGCCAGATGGCAAATATTCCTGGTCAAAGGCACCACGCTTCAAGGGAGAGGTGATGCAGGTAGGTCCTCTTGCCCAGGTATTGGTGGGGTATGCCCTAGATCATGAGCTCACCAAAAAGTGGGTTGACAAAGCTGTAAAGACCCTTTCTGCGGTAGTAGGTGCTCCTGTACCGCTTGATGCTCTTCATTCCACTCCTGGCCGTCACTTAGCACGGGCTATTAGGGCCTCTATGCTTGCTGAGCTTGGGCCTAAGCATCTTGGTCTATTGGTACAAAACATCAAACAGGGCGACCTTGAAATTTATAACAAACCAGAATTTCCTAAGGGCGTTATCAAAGGTGTAGGCTTCCATGAAGCTCCGCGCGGGACCCTTTCTCACTGGTGTGTAATTCGAGATGGTCGTATTGAGAATTATCAGTGCGTGGTTCCTTCCACCTGGAACATGAGTCCGCGTGACGATAAAGGTCAAATGGGTCCCTATGAGGCTTCTTTGGTTGGTAATCCAGTTGCTGATCCTGAAAGACCACTTGAGGCTCTGCGTACTATTCATTCCTTTGACCCGTGTATTGCCTGTGCGGTGCACGTGCTTAATCCCGAGCGCAAGGAGCTTATAAAAGTAAAGGCTTTATAAAAAAGAAGGGGGCTTTTGCCCCCTATGAGTTTTAGAAGGAGGCCAAAATGGGTGGTTATAAGCGCGTAAAAGTTTGGAGCGTTTTAATGAGGCTTTATCACTGGGCCTTTGCCTTATCTATTGCCACTCTTTGTGTAACCGGGTGGTATATTAGAGATCCTTTTGCCTTGGGAGTATGGGAAGGAATTCCTACCAGTTTTATTATGGCAAAGGTCAGATTTATTCACTTTGCCGCAGGATACATTTTTATCGCGGCGGTATTGGTGCGGATGTATCTTTTTATTTTTGGTAACCGCTTTGAACGCTTTACGGATTTCATCCCTGTAACCCCTCGGAACATAAGAGGGCTCTTTATCACCATCAAACATTATCTTTACCTGACCGATGAGCACGTGGGACACGGTGGGCATAACCCCCTGGCCGGGACCGCTTACATGGGGATGACTTTTCTCGGGCTCATCATGATTCTTACAGGGCTTTACCTGTTATATCCCGAAAACAATACTATTTATGCGATAGGGACTGCGATTTTTGGAAATCAGCAGGTAGCAAGGCTCTGGCATTACTTCCTCTTCTGGATTTTTGCTGTTTTTGCCATGGTCCATATTTATTTGGTGGTCTGGAACGATATTTTTGGTGATGAGGGTATTATCTCGAGTATTTTTTCTGGCAGGAAGTACTTGAAAGAACACCATTAAGATTTCGCGAAACTTTAAAGGCTTGACTAAAAAGCGGTGGATTTTCCGCCGCTTTTTGTTTGGTTCTTTTCATCGCTAGAGGGCAAGAAGTGGCATGATAGGGGCTGGTTCCTACTGTTTTTCTAAGCAGTCAGAACATTGTCGCCCTGAGCCGAAGCCCTGAAAAGAGCGAAGTGGCAGCGTAGGATCCGGTAATCAATTTACAGATTCTTCATTTTTTTTCTCCGAAAAATGGGAACGGATCCTGGGTGGGTATTTTACAAAGGGCGCTGTTATTTGATGTGTAATAAATGCTTTTCAAGACCCAGTAAGTCGTCACGGTAATTAACGTTATAAAAGCTGAGGCCTTGGGCATCCCATTTACGCCAAATGTCAGGTGGTATCACCAGGCAATTCTCCTTGGCAACTATTTCCTTAAAAGATTTAATTGTTTTTTCTCGGCTAAGATCTTTATGGTAAATGCCTGGAAAGGGAAGTAGGCGGCCTGTTTCATCCTTAAAAAGGACAGCCTTGTAGTGAGGGGAAGCGAATGAAATCAGCTCTTTAAGAAGTTTTTCTTGAATAAGAGGTTGGTCACAGCTCGTAGCAAGTAAAAACTTTTGTTGAGAGGGCAGCCTTCTTAAGGCACCTAATAAAGCCTGAGCAGGGCCCGCCCCTGGTGTTTCATCATATGTGATTTGTTGAACTTGGATGTCAAAATCTTTTTTTTGTTCTTCTCTTATAGAAAGCCAGACTTCATCACAAATTTCTTTTAAAGAGTTAAAAACCCAATTTATTAAAGGTTTGCCAGCAAGGGAAGCCTTGCATTTCCCTCCCCCAAAACGAACAGCCCTTCCTCCGGCAAGTATTAATCCGATCATTTTCTGAGCCCTTAAAAATTTCTTCAATTGTCACACATTGTTCATGAAAAAACTAGCTTTCTTCTTAACTAAAAAAAGGGAGACAAAGAATAAATTTTTTCAAAAAACGAGAAAAAAAAGGTTTTTAATGGGGATTAAACCGATTTTATCTCAGTTAATTGCTTAAATTTGCCTTGACACCAAAATGTTGCCAACGTATAAGATTTTTCGACAAAATGAGTGAACGTTCATTTAGTAAAATTCAAAAAGCCTTAATGTTTCATAGAGCGGGTTTTCCCTATCGTTAGGGTTGTATAAAAACAAAATAAGGAGGTAGGAGTATGCCGAGCTATGTAAACCCTGAGAAGTGTGACGGATGTAAGGGCGGTGAAAAAACGGCTTGCATGTACATCTGTCCGAACGACTTGATGATTCTCGATACCGAGGCCATGAAAGCTTACAACCAGGAACCAGATCAGTGCTGGGAGTGCTATTCTTGTGTTAAGATTTGCCCTCAAGGCGCTATTATGGTCCGTCACTATGCTGACTTTGCTCCCCTTGGTGGAACCTGTCAGCCCATGCGTGGAACCACTGACATTATGTGGACCATTAAGTTCCGTAACGGCGTAGTAAAGCGCTTTAAGTTCCCTATCCGTACTACACCCGAAGGTGAAGCCGATCCTGCTCTTGGTAAGCCAGATCCTGATCTTTCTGCAGTTGGTGACAATCGTTTATTTACTCAGGTTGCTGACAATGTAACTCCTGCGGTTCCTGAAGCCGTAGCATGGAAGTAATTGATTGATGAAATCGAAATCAAAAATTTTTAGATAAAAAGGAGGGTACTATGGGAAAGATTTGGTCATACAATCCTGGGCTTCCTTGTGCTGAGCCTGAGATCGTAGAAAAGGAAACCGACATTCTTTTGGTTGGTGGCGGTATGGCTTGCTGCGGCGCCGCGGTTGAAGCGGTACGCTGGGCCAAGCCTGCTGGTCTTAAAGTCACCTTGGTAGATAAAGCCGCTCTTGAGCGTTCTGGCGCGGTAGCCATGGGGCTTTCTGCTATTAACACCTACATTGGTGAGAATAAGCCCGATGACTATGTCCGCATGGTCCGCTGTGACCTTATGGGTATCATCCGTGAAGACCTCTCCTTTGACGTAGGTCGCCACGTTGATGACACTGTTATGGCTTTCGAAGAATGGGGTCTTCCTATCTGGAAACGCACTGATGATGGCAAAGTGCTTGATGGTGCTGAGGCCAAGGCCAAGGGAATGACCCTTAAGTCTGGTGCCAAGCCTGTTCGTTCTGGTCGCTGGCAGATCATGATCAACGGTGAATCCTATAAGTGCATCGTTGCTGAGGCTGCCAAGAACGCCATGGAACAGCTCGGTGAAAATGGTGAGATCCTTGAACGTGTATTTATCGTTCGTCCTTTGATGGATGCCAATGAACCTAACCGCTGCTGTGGTGGTGTAGGTTTCTCTGTTCGTGAGAACAAGCTTTTCATCATTAAAGCTAAGGCTACCTTGATTGCCACTGGCGGTGCGGTTAACATTTTCCGTCCTCGTTCTGTTGGTGAAGGTCAGGGTCGTGCCTGGTATCCTGTCTGGAACCCTGGTTCTGGTTACGCCATGTGTGCTATGAGCGGTGCCAAGCTCGTGCTCATGGAAAACCGCTTCGTACCTGCTCGTTTTAAAGACGGTTATGGTCCGGTTGGTGCTTGGTTCTTGCTCTTCAAGGCTCGCGCTAGCAACGCCTTTGGCGAAGACTACATTGCCAAGCATAAGGGCGAACTTGAGAAGTTTAAGCCTTACAGTGAAGCTTCCGTTATCGGCACCTGTCTCCGTAACCACGCTATGCTCATCGAGATGAAAGAGGGCCGTGGTCCTATTTACATCCACACCGAGTGGGCCCTTCAGGAAGCCATGAAAAACATGGATAAAAAAGAGTTCAAGAAGCTTGAAGCCGAAGCCTGGGAAGACTTCCTTGACATGTGCGTAACCCAGGCTGGTCTTTGGGCTTGCTTGAACATCGAGCCTGAAAAAGTTCCTTCTGAAATTATGCCTACTGAGCCTTACTTCCTTGGTTCTCACGCCGGTTGTGCTGGTGCCTGGTGCTGCGGTCCGGATGAAGACTGGGTACCTGATCAGTACAAAGAGCCTTGGAAGGAAATCGGCCTTTATAACCGTATGACCACGGTTAAAGGAATGTTCTGTGCTGGTGACACTGTTGGTGCTTGCGGTCACAAGTTCTCCTCTGGTGCTCACGTGGAAGGTCGTATTGCTGCCAAGGCCATGGTTAAGTTCTGCCTTGACAACAAAGACTATACTCCTACTCCTAAAGAAGATCCCGAGGCTCTTAAGAAAGAGATCTATGCTCCTTGGTATCGTTTTGAACAATACAAGGAAGCTACTACCGCTTATGAAGTCAACCCCAATTACTTGTTGCCTAAGCAGATCCAGACTCGTCTTATGAAGCTTATGGACGAGTATGTTGCTGGTATCGCTACCTACTATCAGACCAACAAGGTCATGCTTGAGCGTGGTCTCGAACTTCTCAACATGCTCAAAGAAGATATGCAGCTCGCTGCTGCTCGTGACCTCCACGAGCTCATGAGGGCCTGGGAAAACATTCACCGTGTATGGACTGCTGAGCTTCACCTCCGTCACGTGCTCTTCAGAGAGGAAACCCGTTATCCTGGTTACTACTACCGTGCTGACTTCCCCGAGCTCAATGAAGCTGAATGGCGCTGCTTCACCCTTTCCCGCTACAACCCTGAAAGCGGCGAATGGGAAATGGAGAAGTTCCCCTATGTCCAGATCATCCCTGATCCTCTGGGACCCTAGTGATGAATCCTGATTGAGCAAAAACTCCAGGTGCCGCTTCTTGCGGTGCCTGGAGTTTTTTTTAACTCTGTTTAGAGCTGAAACCCTCTTAGGGGTTTGAGTTCTGAGCAGAGGAAATTCCATTACAGGAGGCGGTTATGGGAGAAGGTAAAATCCTCGTAGTAGGCGGGGGTATTAGTGGGGTTACTGCTGCGGTAGAAGCAGCAGAAATGGAATATGACGTGATTTTGATAGAAAAAGAACCATTTCTTGGGGGAAGGGTTAACCAGCTACGTTATTACTTTCCAAAGCTTTGCCCTCCAGCCTGTGGCCTTGAGATAAACTATCGTCGTATTAAAGAGAATCCGCGTATCAAGTTTTATACCATGGCCACGGTCAAAAATATCGAAGGTGGCCCTGGAAATTATAAAGTCACGGTAGAAATTGCGCCCAGGTATGTGAACGAAAATTGCACTTGCTGTGGGGAGTGTGAGAAAGTTTGCCAAGGGGAGCGGGAAGATACTTTCAATTTTGGGTTGAGAAAAACCAAAGCAATCTATTTGACACATGAACATGCTTTTCCGGCAAGATATGTGCTTGATAAGAGCGCCTTGGCTGAGGGAGATCTTGAACGCATCAAAGAGGCCTGCAAATACAATGCTATCGATTCCGATATGCAGCCTCAGACCATCACCTTAGAAGTAGGGGCGATCATCTGGGCTACCGGATGGAAGCCTTATGACGCCACTAAGCTTGATAATTTGAAATATGGCCAGCCAGGTTTTGAAAACGTGATAACCAATATGCAGATGGAGCGTCTGGCAGCTCCAAATGGTCCGACCGGAGGCAAAATCTTAAGGCCTTCTGATCAAACGGTGCCTCAGACGATTGCCTTTGTTCAGTGTGCTGGTTCAAGGGATGAGAACCACCTGCCTTATTGTTCGTACATTTGCTGCTTGGCTTCTCTTAAACATAGCATCTATTTTGCAGAGCAAAATCCAGAAGGGAAGGCCTACATCTTTTATATTGATATTCGTACTCCTGGCCGATATGAGAAGTTTTTAAATCGTGCCAAGGAGGAGGCTAATATCGAATTCATCAAGGGTAAGGTTGCTGATATCCAGCAGGCTGATAATGGCGATCTAATCGTCATTGCCGAAGACACTTTATCCGGGAAGAAAGTTCAGCAGCGGGTAAATATGGTAGTTCTTGCCACAGGAATGCAGCCAAGCCTTGCAGGAGAGGAGATTCCTCAGATTTTAGATGTTGATGAAAACGGCTTTGTGATACCTAGCGAGGCCAAGGGTATGTACGCCTGCGGTTGTGCTAGGATTCCACTTGACGTTATGTCTTCGAATGAAACGGCCACTGCTGCGGCCTTAAAAGCTATCCAAACTTTGGTAAGGGGGTAAATATCCATGGAAAAAATAGGAGTATTTATTTGCACCTCCTGTAATATTGGCGATCGTTTAGATGTTGCTGACCTTGAAGCCGCTGCCAATGAGCAGGGTTGTGCTTATTGTGCTTCAATGCCCTTTTTGTGTGGCAAGGAAGGGGTTGAAGCCATAAAGTCAGCTATCAAGGAAAATGAGCTTGATAGTGTTGTTATTTGCGCCTGTTCACAGAGAGTTAACTACGATGTTTTTGATTTCGGCAACTTGCCTGTGGTGCGCGTAAGCCTTCGTGAAGAAGTGGTTTGGAGCCGCTGGCCCAAACTTGAAGAAGGCCAAGAAATGCCAGAAGACGAAAGCCAGATCGAGTTTGTCGAGGGTGTTTCTTTTAAAGACGAGCTTATGGCCTTGGCCAAAGACTATGTCAGGATGGGGGTAGTTAAGGCCCAGAAGATAGCGCCTCCAGAGCCCTATAAGCCAGAGGAAGAAATTAGTAAAACCATTTTGGTTATGGGTGCCGGTGTTGCCGGGCTTACCGCTGCTTTGGAAGTAGCCAAGGCAGGATATGAAGCAATACTAGTTGAGAAAGAAAGTGAACTTGGTGGCTTTGTGGCCAAGATGAAAAAACAGCTTGAGCCTGGCCATCCTTATAAAAACCTGGTTGATCCGGTAGTTAAAAAGCTTATCGAAGATGTCCAGGCTAACGACAAAATTAAAGTTGTTACCGGAGCAACGGTAGAAAAGATTGCAGGAGCGCCTGGAGCCTTTAATGTTACCTACAAGACTGGGGGCGGGGAAGAGACTGTTCGCATTGGCGCGATAGTAGTGGCAACCGGTTGGAAACCATACGACGCTTCAAAGCTTGAAGAACCTTACGGTTATGGAAAATATCCCGATGTAGTTACTAACGTCCAGTTTGAAGAAATGCTTGCCAAAGGGGAGCTCAAGCGCCCCTCTGATGGTTCCCCGATAAAGAGTGTTGCTTTTATCCAGTGTGCTGGCCAGCGCGATGAGAATCATCTTCCTTACTGTTCTGGCGTTTGTTGTTTGGCATCTCTCAAGCAGGCTAAGCTTTTGCGCGAGATGGATAGCGAGGCAAAGGCCTATATCTTTTACAAAGACATGCGGACCACTGGTATTTACGAGAATTTTTATCTTGCCCTTCAGGATGATCCAGGTGTGTTTTTAACCAAAGCAGAATTCAAGGGCTTGAGTCAGGCTGATGACGGACGCCTGGTAGTAGAAGTAGGGGAAACGCTTTTGGGCGAGGATATGGCTATTCCTGTTGACTTAGTAGTTTTGGCAACAGGAATGGTTCCCACCACGGCTGATGATCCCATAATTCCTCTTGAGTATCGACAGGGGCCAGGATTTCCAGAACTTGAATTATTCTACGGTTATGCGGACTCAAACTATATTTGTTTTCCCTATGAAACAAGGCGTACAGGAATATATGCTGCTGGCTGTGTACACCAGCCCATGACCACTGCTCAGGCAATGGAAGACGCTGCTGGCGCTGCACTAAAAGCCATCCAGTGTCTTAAAGCCGTAGAGCTCGGCCATGCAGTACATCCGCGTACTTGGGATTATGCCTATCCTGAGTTCAACTTCAAGCGTTGTACGCAGTGTAAACGTTGTACCGAAGAGTGTCCATTTGGTGCGCTAGATGATGATCCAGAAGGTACTCCTATGCCCAATCCCACGCGTTGCCGCCGCTGTGGTACTTGCTTTGGTGCCTGTCCGGAACGTGTTATCAACTTCAAGGACTACAACATCGACATGGGAAGCTCTATGCTTAAGGCTTGTGAAATGCCTGAGCCAGATTATGGTCAATACCGTGTTATTTGCTTTATATGTGAAAACGATGCCCTACCTGCTTTGGATATGGCTGCTTATCACCGGAAGAACATTCCCATGTCCATCAGATTTATTCCGGTTCGATGCTTAGGGGCAGTTAACGTTGCTTGGATCCGTGACGCTATGAGCGGAGGCTGGGACGGAGTTTTGATGCTTGGTTGTAAGTATGGGGAGAACTATCAGTGTCACTTCGTTAAAGGAAGTGAACTTGCTAATCGTCGTATGGAAAACGTTGCGGAAACATTGCAACAGTTAGCTTTAGAGTCTGAACGAGTGGTGATTAAGGTTGTCGCTATTGACGATTATGATAAACTGCCGCAGATGTTAGCTGAATTTCAAGAAGCACTTGAAGCCGTTGGCGAAAGCCCCTTTAAAGGTTGGTAAGGAGGTAAAAGATATGTCCAATTATGTCGAACCGGATTTAAAATTTGTTGAAGGAGTAATTGCGTCCGGTGGTGACACGGTAAAACGGTGTTACCAGTGTGCCACCTGTGCGGTGGTTTGTCCGCTCTCCACTGATGAAGTTCCTTTTCCCCGTAAGCAAATGATTCTTGCTCAGTGGGGTATGGCAGACCGCGTGGCAGGAGATCCGGCTATCTGGCTTTGTCACCAGTGTAGTGATTGTACCGCGTATTGTCCTCGTGGAGCCCGTCCTGGGGATGTCCTTGCTGCTATTCGTGCAATGGCGATTCGTGAACTTTCGGAACCCAAGTTCATTTGGTCGTTGTATAATAGTCTTGCCGGAGCTCTTGTTCTTTTTGGTTTCGCGTTGTTTGCTATTTTGGCGGTTTTGCTAGTGGTTCACCAGGGTCTTCCGGAGCTTGAAAAGCCAGTTCGTTTTTCCCACGGATTATTTCATGGCTTTCTGCCGGTACTAGCGGTTGACGCCATTTTTCTCCCGGTGGCAGGTTTTGCGGCTTTAGTAGCAATTCGCGGAGCTTCAAGATTGTGGAATCAACTCGAAGCTAGTAATAAGGTTCCCATCGCGTACAAGCCAACCACCATTGAGCTTATTAAAAATCATATTATCCCGGTGTTGGGGGAGATCCTTTCTCACGAAAGGTTTAAAAAATGTGTGGCAAATCTTCCACGTTATAGTGCTCACAGGTTAGTGCTCTGGGCATTCATCATTCTCTTTTTTGTTACCATGGTTGTTTTCTTCTTTGCTGATATCGTAGGCACCATAACTGGTAACGAAATATTTCATACCCCCTGGCCTTTGTGGAATCCCATTAAAATTCTCGGTAACCTTGGTGGTTTTATTTTGGTTTATGGTTCTATTCTCCTCATCCAGAACCGTAAGGCCAAAGAAGCCCAAGGGATAATGCGGAGTTCCTATAGTGATTGGTTTTTCCTTTACTTGGTACTTTTTGTAGGCCTTACAGGTTTGGCAGCTCAATATCTGCGTTTATTTAATTTGACTATTGCTTATCCCATGTATGTGGCCCACTTGGCTTGTATTTTTGTCCTTTTCTTAGGAATTCCCTATTCCAAATTTGCTCACCTGGTTTACCGCACCACGGTGATGGTTCACGACCATTACATGGCAAGTGTCCGTCAAAAAATGGCGGAAGCCCAGGCTTCTAGTGTTGCCGAACAAGTAGAGCAGGCGGAGGAGACACAGGAAGAGTCTTCCTCTGAGGAAGCTGCTGCTGAAGAAAAGAAAGAAGCCTAGTTCTTGACAGTTATACAAGTATTGTTATATTTTGCACACGGCAGGTCGAGGAAACTTGGCCTGCCGTTTTTGTGGAGAGGTTCCCGAGCGGCCAAAGGGGTCGGGCTGTAAACCCGATGGCGTAGCCTTCGGAGGTTCGAATCCTCCCCTCTCCACCATTTTTGTGAACGCTTGGGAGCGGGAATAGCTCAATTGGTAGAGCATCAGCCTTCCAAGCTGAGGGTTGCGGGTTCGAGTCCCGTTTCCCGCTCCATTTTTGATATTTAGAGCCCACGTAGCTCAGGAGGTAGAGCACTTCCTTGGTAAGGAAGAGGTCACCGGTTCGAATCCGGTCGTGGGCTCCATTTAATATTATCCCTGTGTAGAGGAGGCGAAGGAGATGAGCAAGCAGAAGTTTGAGAGGCGTAAACCGCACTTAAACATTGGGACGATAGGTCACATTGACCACGGGAAGACCACGCTGACCAGTGCGATCACAAGGGTTTTGTCCACCAAGGGTTGGGCAGAATGGATTCCATTTGACAATATCGACCGCGCCCCAGAAGAGAAGCAGCGCGGTATTACCATTCAGCTGGCGCACGTTGAGTATGAGACCGAGAAGCGCCACTATGCCCACGTGGATTGTCCTGGGCACGCGGACTACATCAAGAACATGATCACGGGAGCGGCGCAGATGGACGGAGCGATTTTGGTGGTAGCAGCCACTGATGGTCCGATGCCGCAGACCCGTGAGCACATATTGTTGGCGCGTCAGGTTAACGTGCCAGCGATCGT
>NZ_ATXH01000025.1 GCF_000421585.1 Thermodesulfatator atlanticus DSM 21156 | reverse complement strand
GTGAAAAAGGCCCGGAAGTTCATCTTGAAATTCAGCAAGTGTTTACCGGATAGGAGCATTTTATGGATAAATCACGCGGCCGAAAAAGTAGAGGAGCTAGCGGGAGTGCCCACCTGAAGATAGGCGTTTTTTGAGGATATCTAACAGAAAATCCAGCTATAGAATGAAAGTTCAGGAAATAATTATGAGATAGCTATTAAGGTAGGATTATGTTTTGATTTTGTAAAATTTGATGGATTTTGGGTAGGAAAGAAGCTTTTTGCTGCTTAAAAACTCCGGTTAAGAGTTGAGGTAAGCCAGGAAGACTCTTTTTCGGGATTTTTATCCATCTGTTTTTTGAGTTTCTAGAGATGAAATATCGTCTTTATCAATAATTACACATCTTATCCGGAAATTAAGAGGAATACAAAATTAGAGCCACTTGACACCTTTTCTTCCTCTATCTAATATTAAAATTGCTTTCGGAGCGGGTATAGCTCAGTTGGTAGAGCATCAGCTTCCCAAGCTGAGGGTCGCGGGTTCGAATCCCGTTGCCCGCTCCAGAAATTTAGCCCTTTAAGGGCTTAAAATATAGGGTTACTAAAAAAAGTGGGCCCTGTGTGCCCACTTTTTTGTTATGGAGACATGGAAAGACAGGAAGTTATCAAAAAAGTTTGGGAGCTTGCAGAACCTGTAATTCTTAGCCTTGGGCTTGAACTTGTAGATGTTGAGTTTCAGCGAGAGCCCCGGGGCTGGGTGTTGCGCCTCTATATTGACAAGCCTGGGGGCGTTACCCTGGGGGACTGTGTCCAGGTTAGTGAAATTTTAAGTGATCTGCTTGATGCCAAAGATTTTATTCATCATCAGTATCACTTAGAGGTTTCGTCTCCAGGGGTAGATCGGCCTTTGCGCCGCCGGGAGGATTTTTCAAAGTTTGCAGGCGACAAAGTAAAAATACAACTAAAAGAAGCCCTAGAAGGGCGCAAAAATTTTACCGGTCTTTTGCGTGGTATTGAGGGCGAAGAGGTGCTTGTTGAAATAGACGGCAAGGTGTGGCGTCTTCCCTATGGGAAGATAAAAAAAGCGAATATAAAGTACGAATTTGACGTCTGAGGGGAGAAAAATGGCCGGAGAAATAAAAAAACTTATAGACTTGTTTAGCAAAGAGAAGGGTATCCCTCGGGAAGTAATTATTCAGGCCTTAGAAGAAGGAATGAAGGCTGCTGCCCGCAAAAAGTTTGGCTCACGAGCCATTGTTGACGCCCAATACAACGAAGAAACAGGCGATATCGAAGTATATCGTTTTCGCAAAGTAGTAGAAAAAGTAGAAGACCCTGAGACCGAAATTTCCCTTGAAGAAGCAAGAGAGCTTGACCCAGAGGTTCAGGTAGGTGACGAAGTCGGGACAATTGTTGATATCAGGGATATGGGGCGCATTGCAGCCCAGTTGGCCAAACAGATCCTTACCCAGAAAGTCCGTGGAGCAGAACGCGAGCTTATCTACGAGGAATATAAAGACCGTGTTGGCCAGATCGTAAGTGGTTTTGTGCATCGTTTTGACAGGGGTAACATCATTGTTCAGCTGGGTCGTGCAGAAGCTATTTTGCCTGTTACCGAACAAATCCCTACCGAAAGATACAAACGCGGGGACCGTATCCGCGCGCTTATTATCGAAGTAAACAAATCTGGCAGGGACCCTCAGATTGTTCTTTCGCGCACCCACCCTGATTTTCTAAAAAAGCTCTTTGAGCTTGAAGTACCAGAAATTCGCGAAGGCATTGTCAAAATTATTTCTGTTGCTAGAGAACCAGGAAGCCGCGCCAAAATGGCGGTAGTTTCTTCGGACCCTGATGTTGATCCCGTAGGTGCCTGTGTGGGGCTTAAAGGTTCAAGGGTTCAGGCGGTGGTCCAGGAACTTAAGGGCGAGAAAATAGACATTATTCCGTGGAATCCTGATCCCGCACGCCTGGTTTACAATGCCCTTGCTCCTGCAGAGTGCACCCGGGTCATCGTGGATGAAGACAACAAGACCCTTGAGGTCATTGTCCCTGACGATCAGCTCTCTCTTGCCATAGGTAAACAGGGGCAAAATGTACGTCTTGCCTCAAAGCTGATGGGCTGGCGAATAGACGTCATGAGTGAGACCCAATACATGCGGCGCCAGGATCCCGCTTTTCAGGAGATGCTTTCGTTAGAAGGTATGACTGAAGAAATTGCTGCCAAACTCTATGACAAGGGGATAAAGTCTGTCAAAGAACTGGCTGAAGCTGATGTGGAGCAAGTGGCCGATTTAGCACGGATTAAGAATTCAGAGGCTGAAGCCCTGATTGAAGCTGCGCAAAAATTTTTGGCAGAAAAGGGTGAAACAGCCGAAGCGCAAGAGGATACCGCTGTCGAAAGCCAGGTAGAGTCAGAGGCGCAGTAAATGGAGAAAGCTCGTAAGCGGCATGTTCCTCAGAGATCGTGTATTATTTGCAAGGAAAAAAAAGACAAGCACAAGCTTTTGCGCCTGGTGCTTGATGAGCGGGGGCGAGTGCTATTTGATGCGGATCATAGGCTGCCAGGAAGAGGGGCTTATGTATGCCCTGAGGATACCTGTGTGGCCAAACTTTTGACCAAACACGGAGACAAAAGGCTCCGTTACGCATTTAAGGGAAAAGCTAAAGAATTGCCACAAAAAACTATAGACGAGATTTTGGCAAGACTAAGGGGGCAATAAGAAGGCATGAGTAAAGTAAGAATTTATGATTTAGCCAGAGAACTTGGGATGCAACCCAAGGATCTTGTAGAAGAAGTGCGTAAGCTCGGCTACGATATAAAATCACATTCAAGTACTGTAGAAGACTATGAAGCAGATCGTATTCGCCGAGAATTAGCCCGTGGCTCTAATGCTGACTCTAAAAAAGCTGAGCCTGCCGAGAACGACCATACGTCTGAGCCTAAAAAACGTGTGGTGGTAATTCGTAGATCAAGAGAAGAAGCTAAAGAAGAACAAAAAGAAGCTCAAGAGGCTCAAGAAGTACACCAGGAAGCTCAACCAAAGCCGGAAAAAAAACTCAAGATCAAGCTTGTTATCAAAAAGCCAGTTAAAAAAGAAGAACCTAAAGGCGAGCCAAAAGAAAAACCCGAAGAGAAAAAGCCAGAACAAGCCGAGATCGCAAAGCCCGAAGAGAAACCCCCTGTAGAAAAAGAAATTTCTAAAAAAGAAATACGCGAAGAAAAGCCTGAAGAAACTAAGCAAGAGAAAGAAGTTGCTGCTAAAGAATTGCCCCCAGAAAAACAGCCTGAAAAAGCCCCGGCCAAGGAAGAGAAAAGGCGCGGCCCAAGAGTGGTAGCCAAGACCGTAGGTGTTGTTAAGCGCGAAGTAGTGATGCCCAAAAAGGCCAAGCCCGAGCGCCCTGAACGCCCGGAGCGCCCTGCCAAGGGGAAAAAGCCGCGCAGAGTGGTTACTGAGTTTGAAAGAAGACCCAAAAAAGAAGCGAAAGAGGCGGCTCCTCCAACTCCAGAGCCGGAGAAGAAAAAGAAAAAGAAGAAAAGACAAGTTGTTGAGCTTGACGATTTCCGTAAAAAAGCAGCTAAAAAGAAAGCCGCGGCAGGGGCAAGGCCCAAGAGCGAACGCGAGGAGATCCTAGAAGAACTTGAGCTCATGCGCGAGCTTGAAGCTCCTACCGAAGAGCTTCTTGCCAAAGAAGAAGAGCTGGCTCGTGCTACCGAAAAAGAAAAAGCCGTAACCAAAAAAGAAGAAACCAAAGAGCCTGAACGTCCTTCAACTCTTCCTCCCAAAGAGAAGAAAATCAAAGTCTATGAGTCCATCCAGGTGGGAGAGTTGGCCAAGGCCATGGGGGTTAAGGCCTCTGATGTCATTCGCAAGTTCATGGAACTTGGCACTATGGTCACCATCAACCAGTCTATCGACCCAGAAACCGCGGCTATCGTGGCAGCAGAATTCGGCTACGAAGTAGAACAAGCAGCCATTGAAGAAGAACAACTCCTTGAATACACGCCACCTTCTCCTGAAGAGCTCAAACCTCGTCCGCCGGTGGTAACCGTTATGGGCCACGTTGACCACGGAAAAACTTCTTTGCTTGATGCTATTCGGCAAACAGACGTTGTTTCGCGCGAAGCAGGAGGAATTACCCAGCACATAGGTGCGTATAAAGTTAAGCTTCCAAGTGGTCAGGAGATTACCTTTATCGACACGCCAGGGCACGAAGCCTTTACCCACATGCGGGCTCGTGGTGCCCAGGTTACAGACATCGTAGTCCTGGTGGTAGCAGCAGATGACGGGGTTATGGATCAAACCAGGGAAGCCATTGACCACGCCAGGGCTGCAGGGGTGCCCATTGTGGTGGCCATCAACAAAATAGACAAGCCCGAGGCTAATCCTGAGCGCGTAAAAAGTGAGCTTGCAGAACTTGGGCTTGTGCCAGAAGACTGGGGTGGAGAGACGCTTTTTGCGGAGATCTCTGCCAAGAAGAAAATAGGCATTGAAGATCTCCTTGAGCTTATCCTACTCCAGGCAGAGATGCTTGAACTCAAAGCCGCCCCTGATAGACCGGCAAGGGGTCGCATTATTGAATCTCGTTTGGACAAAGGCCGTGGTCCGGTAGCCACGGTTATTGTGCAGGAAGGGACCCTTAAAGAAGGAGATCCTTTTGTGGCAGGGGTTACCTATGGCCGTGTGCGTGCCATGCTTGATGAGCGCGGACGCAGGGTGAAAGCGGCAGGCCCTGCCACGCCGGTTGAAGTCCTGGGTTTTCACGAAGTGCCTCAGGCAGGTGATGATTTCATAGTGATGCCTGATGAGCAAAAGGCCCGTAAGGTGGCGGAATATCGGGCACGCAAGCAACGTGAGGCTGAGGCGGCCCGAGAGGCCAAAATCTCCCTTGATAAACTCTTTGAGAAACTCAAAGAGGGTGAAATTAAAGAGCTCAAAGTGGTGCTTAAGGCCGATGTCCAGGGTACCCTTGAAGCCCTTCAGGATTCTTTGCGCAAACTTGCCACAGACGAAGTGCGCGTAAATGTTATTCGCTCTGGTATCGGGGCCATTACCGAAAGCGACATCATGCTGGCTTCGGCTTCTAACGCCATTGTCATTGGTTTTAACGTACGGCCGACCTCTCAGGCCAAGCGGCTTGCTGAGCAAGAAAAGGTCGAAGTGCGTTTCTACGACGTTATATACAAGCTTATCGAAGACGTGAAAAAGGCCATGAGTGGCCTTCTTGAACCAGAGTATGAAGAACGCATCGTGGGTGTGGCAGAAGTGCGCGCAACCTTTAGAGTGCCTAAAGTTGGCACCGTGGCAGGTTGTTACGTAAAAGAAGGTAAGCTTGAGCGCGGTGCCAAAGTACGCCTCTTGCGTGATAACGTTGTGGTTTATACCGGGAAAATCTCTTCGCTTAAGCGCTTCAAAGAGGACGTAAAAGAAGTGGTAGCAGGTTACGAATGTGGCGTTGGTCTTGAAAACTTTAACGACATCAAGGTCGGCGATATTATCGAAGCCTTTGAAATGGTTGAAATAAAACGAGAGCTTTAATGCGGTATGGTAGTGGGAATCGTTAAAGTTTCGCTTCATATTCCAGAAACACGTTCTTTAAAGAGTAAAAGGCAGGTAGTTAAAAAACTTATCCAGCGGGTAAACGGCCGCTTTAAAAATCTCGCGGTCTCTGAGGTGGCTGATCAGGACCTTTGGCAAAAGGCCGTAATAGGCATTTCTGCCGTGGGTCCTGATAGCCGCTTGGTGAATAGCCTGCTTGATAAAGTTTTGGATTACATGGAAGAATTTGAAGACTTTGAAATTATCCAGGCAGACATAGACATCATCAACATGTAGCCATGAAAGGACACCGCAACCGCCGCATGGCGGATTTCATACAGGAAGAAATCTCGCAGATCGTGAGGGAAGAGCTTAGCGACCCTGAGCTGCAGGAGATGATCACCATCTCAAAAGTGGAAGTGACGCCTGATTTGCGCCTGGCGCGTGTTTTTTACCAGGTTCATGGCGGCGAAGAAAAAGAAGCAGCGGCCGCCAGGGGCTTTAAAAGGGCCTCTTCGTACATCAGAAAGCTTCTTGCAGGGCGCATGCACACCCGCTTTGTGCCGGAAATCGAGTTCGTAATTGATAAACGCTCGGCTGAAGAAGAACGTCTCGAAGAGCTATTTGCACGCATACGCCATGAATAATCTTGCTGAGATCGCCCGTATCCTGTCAAACAAAGACAATTTTTTCCTGGCAACCCACGTGAATCCAGATGGCGATGGTATTGGCTCTCTTCTTGCCCTGGCCCTTGCTTTAAAGGAAAGGGGCAAAACCGTGTGGCCATATCTGGCAGATGAAATACCTGATTTTTTGACCTGGCTCCCTGGCCGGGAGCTAATTCGCTACGAACTTCCCCAAGGGAGAGACTGGGTTGCCATTGTGCTTGATTGCGGTGAGGCCTCTCGGCTGGGGAAAGAAGCCGGGGCCTTTGTAAGAGGCCTTTCTAACGTCATTGTTTGCGACCACCACGAAATTAGCGGCACCTTGGGAAGCATTCGCCACGTAGAGATAACCTTTGCCACCGCAGCGATAATTTTTAAGCTCCTAGAACTTTTAAAACATCCCCTTGATCCAAATATCGCCACCAATCTTTACGTGGCGATTTTTTCAGATACAGGTGGTTTTCGCTACCAGCAAACCAATGCCGAGACCTTTTTCATGGTCCAGAAATTGATCGAGGCGGGAGTTTCTCCCTCAGATATTGCCGCGCGTCTTACGGAAAATTTTTCGCTTGCCAGGTTTTGCCTTTTAAAGATTGCCCTTGCGCGGCTTAAAATCCTTGCTGAAGGTAAAGTGGCTGTCTCTTACCTCAGCGCCAAAGACTATGAGAACTGCAAGGCGAAAAAGGCTGATTCCGACGATTTTGCCACTATGTTCCGCACCATCCGGGGAGTAGAAGTAAGCGCCTTGGTAAAGGAATACCACCCCGGAGAGATAACTGTTAGTTTGCGAAGCCGCGGGCAGGTAAACGTGGCCACTTTTGCCGTACAATTTGGTGGTGGCGGGCATCGTTTTGCTGCAGGATTTAAGCAAAAGGGACTTCTTGCAGAACTTTTATCCCGTTTAACGAAAGAACTGGAGGCTCTTTTCTCATGAAAGACGGTGTGCTGGTGATAGATAAACCAGAAGGCCTTTCTTCAACAAAAGTCGTAGAGAAAGTAAAAAGAAAACTCAAAGTACGCAAAGCAGGCCACGGTGGCACTTTAGACCCTTTTGCAACCGGGGTACTGCCTGTTTGTCTTGGTAAAGGAACCAAAATTGCCCAGTTTATCCTTGAAGGTGACAAAGAATACGAAGGCACCCTTGAGCTCGGCCTTGAAACAGACACATACGACATTACCGGCGAGGTTCTTGCGAGACGCGAGGTCCCTGAGAATCTTAGCCTTGAGGATATTCAAAAGGTCTTTGACGAGTTTGTCGGGGTTATTGAGCAGGCCCCACCTGCTTATTCTGCAGCCAAGCTTCACGGTCGCCCGCTTTATAAATACGCCCGGGAGGGGCTAAAAGTAGAAAAACCCCCGAAAAAAGTGGAAATACTTGCCTTTGAGGCCTTGAAGTTTGATCCCCCTTATGTGGAGTTCAGGGTTTATTGTGGCAAGGGGACTTATTTGCGTTCCCTGGTGCACGACGTCGGGCAAAAACTTGGTTGCGGGGCGGTGCTTGTTAAGCTGCGTCGCCTGCGCAAAGGCCCTTTTACCATTGAGCAGGCCGTGACCCTTGAAGAACTGGAAAAAAAGTCTCCTGATGAAATAGAAGATTATATTATCCCGATTTCAAAGGCCCTTGAATTTATCCCTGCGGTAACAGTTGGGGATGAGCTTGCTGCGAAGATTCGCCACGGAAGGCCCCTTGCTATCTCAGCGGTGGCCAACATGGTAAGGCTTCAGAAAGTGCCGCAGCGGCCGCGGGTGCCTTGGTTGCGTCTGCTTACTCCTGCGGGAGATCTGGTGGCAGTGCTTGAGTATCCTGAAGACTTGCACGCTTCAGGTTACGTAAAAATGGTTCGGGTGTTTTCCTAAATTGCGCTAGCGCATTTAAAGGCTATGGAGTAAGGTATTAGCGAGATACGCGCAGGGGGTGGCCTGGCCCCTCCTGGGCTTAAACTTTATATAGGAGGTAGAAAAATGGCATTTGATGCAGAGGTAAAAAGAGAGATTATCGAAAAGTTTGCGCGGCATCCTAACGATACGGGAAGCCCTGAGGTCCAAATTGCGCTTCTTACCGCCCGTATCAAACACCTTGAGCAACACTTTAAAATTCACAAAAAAGACCATCATTCCCGTCGAGGCTTACTTAAACTCGTTGGTCAGCGCCGCAGGCTTCTTAACTACCTTAAAAAGACTGACTTTGAACGCTACCGGAATATCGTAAAAGCACTAGGCCTTAGAGCTTAGCCAAAAGGCGGACGCAAGTCCGCCTTTTTTGTTTAATCTTCCTAATGGAAAAAAATTTTAGAAAAGACAAAGAGGTGAAGTTATGCACAGGGTAGAAACAGAAATTTCAGGGAGAAAATTCGTGCTGGAAACAGGAAAAGTCGCCAAACAGGCCCATGGGGCTGTTTGGGCCTCCTATGGAGACACCGTAGTTCTTGTTACCGTTGTTGCTTCAGACGAAGCAAAAGACATGGATTTTCTCCCTTTAAGCGTGGAATACCAGGAAATGTACTACGCGGCTGGCCGGATTCCTGGAAGCTATTTCAGGCGGGAAGTAGGCAAGGGAAGTGAAAAAGAAATCATAACCGCGCGTTTGATTGACCGTCCCATTAGGCCCCTTTTCCCAAAGGGTTGGCGTTACGAGACCCAGGTGATGGCTACCGTGCTTTCCCTTGATCCTGAAGTTGATCCAGACATTGTTGCAATTACAGCGGCTTCAGCAGCACTTGAGATCTCTCACATACCCTTTGCCGGGCCTATTGCCGCGGTAAGGGTAGGGCGTGTAAATGGTGAGTTTGTCTTAAATCCTACGGCCTCGCAACTGAAAGAAAGTGAGATGAACTTGGTCATTGTAGGAAGCGATGAGGCCATTGTAATGGTCGAAGGTATGGCCAAAGAAGTACCCGAGGAGGTAGTACAGGAGGCACTCTTTTTTGCCCATGAAAATTTAAAGCCTTTGCTTGAGCTTCAGCGCAAGCTTCGTGAGGCAGCTGGCAGGCCGAAAATCGCCTTTGAGGAACCGCAACCTGATGAAGCGCTCAAGGCCAAGGTGCGTGAGCTTTCCGAAGAAGGCCTTAAACAGGTCATCACCACGGCCAAAAAAGTCGAGCGCAACAAAAAGAGAAAAGAAGTTTTCAAGGCCCTTTTGGCAGCGTTAGGGGAAGAGGCCCAGGGGCGTGAGGCAGAAGTCAGGGAATACTTCGAAGAGTTTGAAAAAGAGCTTTTGAGGGCCATGCTTCTTAAAGAAGGCCGCCGCATTGATGGCCGCAAACCCGATGAAATCAGACCTATTTGGGCTGAAGTTTCCGTGCTTCCGCGCACCCACGGTTCGGTCATTTTTACCCGTGGCGAAACCCAGGTGCTCACCGTAGCCACGTTGGGTAGCCCTGAAGAAGAACAACGCATTGACATGCCTGGCGAAGAAGTGCATAAGCACTTTATCCTGCACTATAATTTCCCGCCCTATTGTGTGGGAGAAGTAAAACCCCTGCGCGGGCCTTCCCGGCGTGAGATTGGCCACGGGATGCTTGCTGAGCGGGCGCTAACTCCCGTGATTCCCCCTGAAGAAGAGTTCCCATACACCATTCGGGTGGTCTCTGACGTGCTTGAGTCAAATGGTTCTTCATCCATGGCCACGGTTTGTGGGGCAACCCTTTCTCTTATGGACGCAGGCGTGCCGATCAAAGACATGGTGGCAGGCATTGCCATGGGGCTAATCAAAGAAGACGACCATGTGGTCATCCTTACGGATATCCTCGGGGATGAAGACCGCATGGGGGATATGGATTTTAAGGTGGCGGGCACGGAAAAAGGCGTTACCGCCCTTCAGATGGACATAAAGATTTCCGGTATCACCGAAGAGATTATGGCAAGGGCTTTGGCCCAGGCCAAAGAGGCCCGTAAGTTCATTTTGGGCAAGATGCGAGAGGTGCTTGATAAACCGCGGGAGAAACTTTCAGCTTACGCGCCCAAGGTGCTCACGGTGACCATTAGCCCTGAAAAGGTGCGTGATCTTATCGGCCCAGGCGGAAAAACCATCAAGGGCATTATCGCCGCTTGCGGTGACGTAAAGATAGACGTTGATGATAAGACCGGTCTAGTGCGGATTTATTCTTCTTCTGCTGAGGCTGCTGAGAAGGCGGCTAAGCTCGTTAAAGAGGTAACCCAGGAAGCAGAGGTTGGAAAGCTTTATCTGGGAAGAGTCACCAGGATTGCAGATTTCGGGGCTTTTGTGGAGATTTTCCCTGGCACCGAGGGCCTGGTGCATATTTCGCAGCTTGATAACCGCAGGGTTAAAAACGTAACCGACATTTTGCGTGAAGGTGACGAAGTCCTGGTCAAGGTGATAGACATCGACAAAATGGGCCGTATTAAGCTTTCCCGCAAGGCAGCGCTTTCAGAATCCATTAAAGAAACCAATCAGCGTGATACCGAAGAAAAAGAAGCTTAAGAAAGGGGCATGTGCCCCTTTCTTTTTTAGCGCAAGAGATATGGCCTGGCAGGGTAGGGGCGCAGTCTCTCACGGGAAAGAATCTGTCTTAACTTCTCAAGTTTGGCCGCCAAGGTTTTTTCTTTTTTTACCTCGCTGAAATAATGCAATCCAAAGGGAAAGTTTTGCAGGAACCAGAACAACCAGAGCTCAAAGCGCTTTTCGCGAAGTTCTTCAGGCAAGTACTGGCTGATTAGTTCCCACATTTTTGTTGGAATCTCCTGAGGAGAGGGCCCAGGGGGTATTTCCCCTTTAGCCAGGTAGCTTTTAGTGTCTCTAAAGATCCAGGGGCGAAGCGGGGCGGCTCTTCCAATCATGACTCCGTGGCATCGTGTTTGTGCCAGCATTTTTTGGGCATCCTGTGGCCCGAACACATCTCCGTTTCCGAGGATTTTAAGCGAGGGAAAGTTTTCCTTTAGCCAGCTTATTTCTTCCCAGCGTGCAGGGCGGCGGAAGCCTTCTTCTGCGGTGCGTGGATGAAGGGTTACCAGCTGAACTCCTGCCTGAATAAGTGTTTCCACGAAAGAAATAAGCTTTTCACGATTATGTTCAAAGCCACTTCTTATTTTGGCGCTGACGGGTTTTTGGGTGGCGCTTCTTACCGCGGCGACGATTTCTGCGCAAAGCGCTGGTTCTTTCATAAGGGAAACACCCCAGCCGTAACGCTGGATAGCACCGCGGCTGCAACCAAAGTTGATATCGTAGCCGCAAAAAGAAAAATTCGCTTCAAGGCGGGCGACTGCTTGGGCAAAAAGTTCTGGCTCACGGCCAACCAGCTGGGCCACAAGGGGCCGATCATTTTTCCCGCAAATAAGATAAGGGTCCTTTTCAGGGTTTTGGTGGACAATGGCCCTTACGTTTAGCATTTCCGTGAAAAAGAGATCACAGCCCCCAAATGAAGCTACCAGCTCGCGAAAGGCCGCGTGCGTAAGCCCTGCCATGGGGGCCAGGGCCAGAAAATTTTTCTCAAGTGTTATGTTTTTTATTGACACTGTATAGTTCCTAATTTAGAATGAATATCAACTTAAAAATATTTGAGGAGGATAATATGTTAAAGTTTATCGGGGTTTTGGGGATGTTTCTACTTTTAGCCACTCCGGGTTTTGCCTCTGGCGATTTAGAATCTCGCGCTACCAGCATTATCAACCAGAAATGCGCTATGTGCCATTCCACCAAGCGCGTTTACCGCAATAAGGGTCGTTCCAAACAGTGGTGGACAAAAAACGTAAAGCGCATGCGTGAATACGGCACTCAAATGACTGACGAAGAGGCAAGAACCATCGTAGAATACCTTTCCAAGTAAGGCTTGCAAAAAGTAATATGAAGGCCCGTTCCTTTCTAGTGAGAACGGGCCTTCTTTTTATTATTCAATGGGAGCATATTTTTGTCCGGTAATGCTTTCAGGGATCCGTTCCCATTTTTCGATTCGAAAAATGGGAACGGATCCTGGGAGTCATCGCGAGGCTACGTAGTCGCCGTGGCAATCTTTCCCTCAGCCGTCATTACGAGGCGTGCTATCGCACACCGAAGCAATCTCTTTTGCCATTCCGGAAGCTTAGCGACCGAAGCATCCATCCCCTACCACGGTCATTCTGAAGGAGCGCAAGCGACTGAAGAATCCAAATAGTTTCACGAGGCTTAAAGTATGCTCTTATGCTTAAGGATGTTTTGGATCCGCTTCCATTTTCAGAACAAAAAATAGGAACGGATCCCGCCATTTTGCAAAGATCTCTATTTAGGGAAATTTTTTGTTTGACTAAAACTCACTTTTAAGGCATCCTTCTTCTCATTAGTGAGGGGGAAAGAGGGTTTTAATGCGCATCTCCTTACGCTTTTTTGCAGAAAAACTTATTCTTCCCGTCCATTATAATCACATCTTACAAGCCTTTATTTATCGTAGTCTCGATGAGACGCTTGCCCGGTTTTACCATGAAGAAGGCTATCGCTTTTTAAAAAGGCGTTTTAAGCTCTTTACTTTCTCACGCCTTTTGGCGAAAGACCGTTCATTTGACGCCCAAAGCCGCACCATCACGTTCAAAGGCCCAGTGTGCCTTAAAATCAGCGCGGTAGATGACCGGCTCCTTGAATCGCTTGCGACTTATTTGGTGAAAAAGGGAAGCTTTCGCCTGGGGAGAAACACCTGTGAACTTGATGCGGTAGAGGTAGAGATGCCTGTTTCGCCAGAAGGGCCGGTGCTTGTGCGGGCCATCTCCCCCATAACAACTTATAGTACGCTAACGACCCCAGAGGGCAAGAAAAAGACCTATTTTTACACCCCCTTTGAGGCCGAATTTTCAGAAAAATTGCTTGAGAACTTAAGACGCAAGGCCGCGGCGTATTGGGGAGAAGGGGCGGAGCTTCCCCCGCTAAACGGGGCCTATATCCGGCCGTTGAGGGTCTCCAAGAAAAACGAGGCCATTGTGAATTTTAAGGGCTACTGGATTAAGGGCTGGACGGGGCTTTATGAGGTAAATCTCCCCCGGCTCTATTTTGAACTGGCCTATGACGCAGGCCTCGGCGCCAAAAACAGCCAGGGATTTGGAATGATCGAAGTGGTGAGGGAGGAAAGATGAAAAAATTCAAAGTAAAAATAAGGACTATTACGCCCCTATGGACGGGGGATTTAGAGGGTAAGAGTGAAAAATTAAAGCTTACTGGGATAATTGGTTCTCTAAGATGGTGGTTTGAAGCATTGGTTAGAGGAATGGGATATTATGCCTGTGATATCACATCAGAAAAATCTGATGAGAAGTGCAAAATTGATATCAAAAAACCTGAGGATGTCTTAACTATTTACGAAAAAATATGTCCTGTATGTTTCCTTTTCGGTACAACAGGATGGAAAAGTAGATTTTCATTGACCGTTGATGAAGATAGATTGGGGCAGCCGTTTGAAGGTAAAATCAATGTTAGATTATCCAAAGACAAAAAACATAAGGGATGGCACTATGAAGCTGGTCTTATGGGAAACGCAACGCTCGTTTTTCAGTATGATGAATTCTATTTAAAAGAAGATTTAAAGTTTAGTGAAGTTTTACCATCTATTATCAAAATTCTTTTGTATTTAATCCAGGAATACGGGATGCTTGGTGCAAAAACTTCTATGGGATATGGAGTGGTTAGGTTTAAAACTGATGGTAGTGAACTTTCAATTAAAGAAGGCGATTGGAAGAATTTTACTAATTTTTTAGCATTGTTTGATAATAAATTCAATCCAGACCAAATTGATGACAATGATAGAAAGAGAAAAATTAAAAATAATTTAAAAAATCTTCCAAATTTAAAAGATATGTTTTTCATAAAGCTTAAGATTAACGATAATTTTGATAATATTTTGGAAAACATCAAATCATTTTACAGACTTCAAGATGGCATTGTTGAGGATGATATAGATAAGTGGAAAGATTCAGGATGGCTTATAACTTCTCCTGTAGTAAGGAATTGTTTAAGATGTATTTTTAGAGGTAAACATTCTGATAAAGAATGTAAATTCTTAAGAAGTTGTACGAGAAATTATTGGTGGGATAAAAGGAATAATCAGCCAAATAAGAACTATAATGGTGATAAGACAATTGATGTATTGAGTTTACCTGAAAATAAAACAAGAAATATTCGCCATTTTCTAACGGGAAGCACGCAAGAACCTGAATTTTCTGTAATTCAGGTCTCTCATGTTTACACAACTAACAAAAATCTTGAATTTAGAATTTACGGCTGGCTGCCAGATAAACAACCTCTTAAAGACAAGGTGCAGAATATTTTAAATCTTCTGTCTCAACTTTTTAATGATGTGCCTTGGAGAGAAAAATTACCATCACAAATTCAACAAGGAATATGCTGGCAAGGTAGGAATTTAAAATTGTTGCATAGTTGTGAAAACATACAAAGGCTATTCTCTCAAGAAGGAGAAAACCAATGAAAATGAAATATGATTTTTATTCCTTTTTGAAGTCTGAAAAACTGGATAGAATTTCATATAATCGGTTTAAAAATAACCAAAATTTGTATTTTATTCATTCCAAACGAGATAAGTTATGGAGTAATAAACCGGGGGGAAATTATTCCTTATATTTTAGAAATAAATGTTTTGCATACAATCTTTGCCCTGATGAAATATGGGAAAGATTAAATATATTGAAAAGTGATATTAAGTTGGTAAAAACACTGAAATTCTCTCTAACTCTTACTTCAAACCTTTACACCGCATCAGAAAACAAGTTTTATTCAATAGACAATCAAGTCGCAAAGGAAAAACCAACAGGGCTTCCTGTACTTAAAGGAAGTTCGCTAAAAGGAGCATTAAGGCAGGCGGCAATTGATTTAATTGAAAAAGAATTGTTAGAAAAAAATTATGGGAAAAAATTTAATGAATACACAGAACAACCAGAAGAAAAAATTATTGAGCAAGAAGAAACTGAAATAGATAGATTTTTCTTTAAAAAAAGAGCTGATCTTGTAAAACTGTTTGGGAATGAAAAAGGGATAAGCTGGTTTACATTTAAAAGTCTTCTTGCAACAGGAGGTATAAAAAAAGTTAGTGAAATGGAAAAAACTCTCAAAAGAATTTCAAACGCTTTTGAAGTTTATTTAAAAAATAAAAATATAGTAAACAGCGAAGAGGTATGTCGGGGAAGGTTAATATTTTCCGATTTGCATTTTACAAAGGTAGCTCTTGATGTAATTACACCACTTAAAAGAGAAACAAAAACGCCAAAATCAGGTCCTATTTATTATGAAGTTGTTCCATCCGGAGAAAAAACAGAAGGGGTAATTATTTGGTCCCCTTTTGATTTAATTGCAAGTGGAGAAACAGAGGAGAGCATTAATAAGGAATGGGAAGAAGATAAAAAAATAGTTCAAGCTGCTTTTGAAAAATTACAAAAAATTGGAATAGGTGCAAAAACAAAAGACGGCTGGGGAAGATTTGAGGTTCACTGGGAGGAATAAATGGCACTGAAAGATTTAGTTGATAAAAGAAAAGATGTTCTTTTTGCTGAAATCGGAGCGTTGATTCATGATTTGGGAAAGTTGAGTAAGGAGTTTGTGGAGGGGAAAGATGACTATGAGGAAAAAGATAAGGATAATGTAAAGAAATTCCGTCACGAAAAAATATATGTTGATTTAGATGTATTGTTGAATACAGGAACTATCACTCTCACAAATAACAACTTTATTAGAAAATTATTGGACTTAATAGTAAAAAAGGAGCCTTTAAAAAGGTTAATTCAACTAAAAGATAAGATTAATCAAATTAGTTCGGAAATAGTAACAGCAAACGATCTTCCTCAATGGGCTAAAAACGACTCTATTTTAAAAAACTTGGATGGAGTTTCTAAAAGGGATCTGGATAACTTTATACAACAATTGTCAGATAACACTACATTTCTGAAATATTCTTATATAAAATCGCAGTTCTTTGTTTTGCCAAATAATCTTTTAGAGCAAGTTTATGCTATACAAATAGGAATAGAAGAAGGAAAAACTTGGCCTATGGTGTTATTGCCCCTCCAACACCATAGAAGCGACAAAAAAGCATTTGGCTTTGATATTACAAATCTACCCCAAGAAATGAAATTAATTTTGGCTCCCGATGGTGCCGACGGCATAGACTCTGCCATTGATAAAATGGTAACAAACCATGATATTGCAAAACAATCAAAAGACTACACTTATATTTCAACCGCCTTCGGGTATGAAAATAAAAAAATTGATTTAACTTTAGAAGACACAGATGAAAATTCTCCAACAAAAATCAGAAATGAGTATGCTAATAAACTTGCAGATATTCTTGAGGATTTAAAAAACAATTCGGATAACATTCAAAACTGGATTAACAAAAGAAAAGAGCTTTTAAAAGAAACCAGAAAAGCTTTCTTAAATGCCCTTGGAGAAACAAGAAGGCCTGCAAACGATGTAACCCTGTGGGATCACTCTTTCTCTGTTGGTTCTCTTTATAAAGCTGCTATTGCTGAAGTTGTAATAAATGGCTGGAAAGCACCGAAAGATATTAAGTGGAAATTACTTGGCATAAGGTTTGATGGGAATGATTTTTATAATGCAGTTCCTAAAATAGGAGATGTCCTTGGCAGAAAAGCACTTGTTCAGAAAGTACTTGATAACATTAAAATTCTTCTTGAAGTGATTATACCAATTGGAAACGAGATTTACAGAGATGAAAACGGCAGTGTTTTTCTTGTTCCGGAAACTTGCGAAAATAACAAGATTTTAGAAATAGACGATGATGTATGGAATTCCATTAAATTCTTAGAATTACCAGCAGAATTGGATTATAATGGCAGCTGGAATGAGAAAAGTTTAAAAGATATCATTTACAATTGTTCTAATATAAAAGAACTTATTGAAAAGTTATCATCTTTTATGTGTCAAGGAATTATTACACCCCAAATTGTCCTTTCAGAATCATCTCGGGGAGCGTTGAATCTTGGGAAAATTCTATCAAAAAAGAGAAAATGGGAACCTGATATAGAAAGATTAAAACAAAAATGGAATGGTAAAACGGAAGGTTATGAAAAATGCACGGTTTGTAATCTAAAGCCTGTTCCATTAACAGAGGAAGAATATGAAAGCTTAAAAAATAGGAATTGGAATGAACTTGCTGAAGAAGAAAAGAACAGAATGAAAGCCTATGAGAGAAAAGAATGTCTGGATTGTCTTAAACTGTCTTCAAACAGAGTTGAAGAATGGTATAAAAACGAAAATTGGAAAAGAGAAAGTCCTGAAAAGCCCTCTTTTGATACAACTATCTGGGTTGATGAAGTTGCAGATGAAAATGATAGAGTGGGCTTAATTTATCTTAAATTTGACCTTGAAAAATGGCTTAACGGAGAAATGCTTAATACATTTTTAAGTATTCCTTTTCTTGAAAAGGAGTATGAGTATAATGAGTTAATTGAGAAACTTGAAATAATTTTTGAAGAAAAATCTTTTAACGATTCAATTGAACTGACAAAAAAAGACGGAACAACAATCAGTAAAAATGTAAAAGAATTCTTAAAATCTTTTGTATTTATTAAAAATGAGCAAAATCCTGAAGAAGTTTTTAAATCAATTATTGAAAGCAGAGAACCAGATTGGCAGCAGGATTACCCTTGCCCCTCAGACGCTACTCCTGGAGATAATAAACATAAAGCAGCTGTTTTCCTTTTGCATGCAACCCGTAAACATCCATCTTTTGCCCGTTTAAGGAGAATCTGGCAAACAACAAAGAATTTTGGAATTGACATATTTGAAGAAGTAAAAGAAAAGCTCAACACTAAGGAAAGATATATGCTTGAGGTTACAGATTCTCCTAATCTCAAAATCACTCACACATACTATTTCAAAGATGAAAAAGGCAATAAAGGAGAAATTGTAGTTTTAGAAAGCAATAAAGCTGCTGTAATCTCAGTATCTAAAGACTTTACTCCAATAAGTGAGCAACCCCTTTACATTTTCAGGGATAAGTTTTTTAAAAACCTAATTGGCAACTTAAGAATAAATAATATAGAAAAAAAACAATATACGGCAATTACTCCCTACCAATTTGAACCCTCAAATACGATGTTCTTTGTTCCTCTTAAAGAGGTTTGGGAGATTATTAAGGACATTAAAAAGAAATACGAAATTGAGTTCAGCAAAGTTCAAAACAGACTTCCTATAAAGGTTGGTTTTGTTGCTTTTCATAAAAGAACACCGATGTATGCCGTGCTTGATACTGCAAGAAGATTGATGGAATTAAAAAATTCCCGCCCTGAACTTATTAAAGTGTGTAAAATTTCTGAATCAGAAACTGAAGAAAGTTGTAGGTTATTTGAAGGTAAGCTTGGGAATAAAGTTAAAAAAATTAAATTTGAGAATGAAGAGGTTTATTACTTTTCCTATTCTACCGGCGATCCAAATAAAGAAGACCTTTTCCATCCCTATTTCATAGTGGAGAACAACAACGGATGGAAGGTGCCTATAAGTAAAAATAAAAATAAAGAATGGAAAACTATCAAGCATGTTAAAAACTTACAGACAGACGATGAAGTCTGGTTTTATACTTCCTACTTTGATTTTATTTATCTTGATACAAATACAAGAAGGCTTGATGTTGGAAAAGAAAGAAAACACTGGCTATTTAAGAAAAAATCACCAAAACCTTATAGGTTAAAGCAGATTGAAGAATTTGAAAACTTGAGAGAATTACTGCTTAATAAATTAAAATTGACTTCTTCTCAACTTCTTAATGCTTATGGAATGCTTATTGAAAAACTTCAAAATTGGGAAGTAGATAAAACTGATAACTTTCCAATTACAGATAGACTTTTTGAAGAGTTTGTTGAGAATGTGATTTTAAGCATTCCATTTAGATTAAAGTTAAAAGAAGAAACAAAGAAAGGGCAGATTAGCAGGAAAGATTTTGAGTTTTTGAAAAAAACCATGTTAAACGGTGTGTTTTTTGACTTCATTGATATGTGGCATACTGTCTTAAAAAGAAAATTTAATGAGGAGGAGCAAAATGTCTGATACATTTATGCCTTTTAAGACTAAAAAATACCTTGCCATTGCAAAAGAACCTGTATTTGTCGGAACAGGTGGATATAGAATAGGAAGAGTTGATAACACCATAGTTAGAGACCCTGCAACAAATCTTCCTAAAATTCCAGGTTCTACAATTTCGGGAAATGCAAGATATTACAGCTGGCTTTCATATAAATCGGAAAGCATGAATTTAAATCTTGGTTGTTCAAAAGGTAAGAAAACCGAAGAGCAAGACCCTTGCGGAGAATGTCCTGTTTGCCTTACCTACGGATTTGTTAAAGACAAAAAGGCACATTCAGGGCTTGCCTATTTTTCAGATGCAAGAATTTTATTTTTCCCTGTTCCCACAATGATTGGAACAGTATGGCTTACTTCTGATGAAATTGTAAACGAGTTTATTGAAACTGGTGGAGACACAATTTCTGTGGAAAATAACTCTTTCCTTTATTCTCAATCCCTTGAAAATTCTTTACCTCAGAATAACGAAGGAAAAAAGATTTTAAATTTTGGCTGGATAATGCTTGAAGCTTCCAATTCTATTAATCCTGAAATTTGGCAGATAAAAAAAGATACAGATGACGATGAAGTGGCAAACTTAACCGAAATTTTAAATAGAATAAACAAAAGAGTTTGCGTTGTCTCAGAAAATGTTTTTCATCACATTGTTAATTCTAACCTTGAAACAAGAACATCTGTTTCTATAAATCCGGTAACCGGTGCAGCAGAAAGTGGAGCATTATTTACCTATGAAGCACTGCCAAGAGGGACGGTTTTTATTCTTGATGTTACTTATGAAAATCCCGTGAACTACATGAAAGATGAGCCAATAGAAATAGTAATCGGTACAGTTAAGAAAGGATTTAAACTTTTTTCTTCTCTTGGTATTGGAGGAATGGGAACAAGAGGCTTTGGAAAAATTGAGATTATAGATAGCTGGCTTGATGAGAAGAAATATTGGCAAAAGGTAAAGAACTTCATTGAAAAGTTGAGCAGTGATATAGATAAGTTGGTGGCAGAGATTAATGAATTAAATCGAAAAATAGAAGCTGAAGAGGATGATAATAAAAAAGAAGAAATGACGAAAGAGAAAGATAAATTGGAGAAAGAGAAGCAGGCTGTTGAAAAAAAGAAATCTCTTTGGATAAATTATGCTTATCAACTAAAAACCAAACTAACAGGGGAATCCACCAAATATGAGGAAATTATAAAAATTCTTGATGAGATAATTGAGCTTAATGGAGGTATAAATAATGGAGAAAGTTAATCTCGATAAAATTTGCGCTGAATACGGAATGGATTTGTTGCAATTTCCTGAAAGTTTATACAATGAAGCTAAAAAGATTTTACAGGACAGTGATAATAAAGAAGATTTTGAAGGAAAAAACTATGATGAATCAAACTGGGCAGTAAATTTAAAAGAATTTAAAGATTACAATCTTATTGATCCACTTCAAAATTGGAAAAACAGGCTTAGCAATGATAATGAATTCAATAAATTAAAAGAAAAACCACCTTCATTTAATTCATCCACCTTTGAAACCGAAATCACTAAAGCCCTTGGAATACTGGTTGAAGATGGGCCTTTTGCCTACATGATATGGCTGAAATCTCAGGACAGAGAACCACACAGGGCAATGCTTATACAAACTGCAAGGATTCTGGCAGAGATTAATCTTATTGAAAAGATTAATCCAGATAGCAATCTAAAACAGGAAATAGAAAGTCGTTTTATTGATTTATCCAGAGTTCTCTCAAAATTACTTCTTGCAAAGACAATCCTTGAAAAAATGCTAATCTATGCAAGATATAAGGCAAAAGCTATGGAAAATGAAGTAAGTGAGGGATAAAGATGAGTGGAAATGGATATAAATATTTTGAAATTAAGCTTAAAGCCCTTTCTCCTATTTCCATAACAAAAAGAACCTTCACCATCCTTTCTGAAACTTACTGGTTTATTCCTGCATGTACTATGTGGAACACTTTTGTAAAACTTTTTGCGTTATGTAAAGGCAATAGAAATTATGAAAATGCTAAAAATAAACTCCAATCTATTAGACTTACCAATTTTTACATTTTAGAGAATAATGGATTAGAAAATGAAAAAACGCTTTTTTCTTTTGATGAAAGCAAGCATAAGAAATATATTTCTTCAGACCTTAAAAATGCTATCAATCCTCTATCTAATACTTCTCTTGAAGGAGCACTGTATGAAAGGGAATATATCCATGCCAAAAATTTTATCGGCTGGTTAAAAACAGATAGTTCTGATAGTGATTTAAGAGAATTTTTTTTTGGATTAAAAGGAAAAACATTCTTTATCGGAGCTGATAAAAATACAGGTTTTGGAAAAGTAAAAGTTGAGGAAATCAGAGAAATCCAAGTAGAAGAATTTTCTTCTGATGAAAGAGAAATTCAAAACTGCTTGTTAAATCCTAAAAATAACAACCATTTATTTCCCGTGGAATTTGACGAAAAAGAAATTTTTCCATTAACTTTGAGAGAATGGAATGAGGAAAAAGGAAGCGGTATGAAAATTAGGCTGGGGTCATAGAAGTGAATTTATTGAGAGGAGAACTTTGCAAAATTATTTGATTCATAACATTTCTCATGATATTGCTAAAGAAAAACCATAGGAGTTTGGCTTATGTTTAAAAAAGACAATTCTCCTATCACTATCGGCGAACATCTTATCTATCAAAATCTCTCTGAAGATATCCTCTATCGCATTAATAAACTTATCGATTGGAAACCTTTCGAATCCATCCTCGGCAAACTTTACCCCTCTAAAGTCGGACGCAAAGCCTACAACCCCGTCCTTATGCTCAAAATCCTTATCATTCAGCAAATCTATGGCCATTCTGATCCCGAAATGGAACTCATGCTTAAAGGCAATCTCTTCTATCGCCGCTTCCTGGGCATCTCCGCTGTCGATCCTGTCCCTGACTACTCTACCATCTCCCGTTTCCGTTCTAACCTCAAATCCATGAACCTTTACCGCGAATGTTTTAACGAGCTCAAGCGCCAGCTTGCTAAAAAGGGCTTTGAGCTCAAAACAGGAAAGATTATTGACGCTCGCCTGGGCAAAGCAGCAAGGAATCCCGGCAAAGATGAAGATGCTTCTTTTACCAAAAAGGGCAAAAAGACGGTCTATGGTTACAAGGATCATATCGCCGTTGACCCAAAGTCTGAGTTTGTGACGGAATTTGTGTGCACCCCGGCCAACGTGCATGATTCCCAGGTACTTGAGGAGTTGCTTGAAGGAGAGGAGAAGGCCATATTTGCGGATAAAGCTTATGATAGCCGAGAAGTACGCCAGAAGTGTCGGCAAGAAGAAAGATATTGTGGGGTGTTGTATAAAGGTTGTCGTGGGCGGTCTCTTTCGAAGAAACAGAAGAAGCTGAATAAGATATTTTCGCGGATCAGGAGCAAAGTGGAAAAAGTCTTTGGGATATTCAGCCTGCATCTTAATCGGACAAAGGCCAGGTATGAAGGGCTTTTTGCCAATGAGATACATCTGTTTTTGACATGTTTTACCTACAATGTGCTTAATCTTACCTGGCACTTTAGGAGAGGAGAAGTTTTTTAAGGGGAAAACAGGCGCATTATGCCTAAAATAGATAAATAGAGCGAAAAAAGTGGAAATGGAAGAAAATAGAGGTGAGAAACAGGGAAAATTTTGGTGATAATGGCAAAAATATTTCAATTTTGTTGATATTGATTTCATAGATGATGGAATTTTTACTTAATTGTCCAAATTATTCAAAGGTCTCTGAGATAAGAAAAAAAGGATAATCATTTTTTGAATTTTCCGAAAATTCCCACCTTACGGCCCATGCCCTGGCGGCTCCATGGAAAGGGGAAAATTCTATTCCAGAAAATTGTTTTCAGGGTGAGATAGAGCCACTGACAGGCTATTCCTGGAAAAAATCGGATGAAAAATCAAGCGAAAAACAGGGCTGGCACTTATCTTTACCACCTATTTGTTTCATCCCAGGAAGTCTAGTTAAAGAAAAACTAAAAGTGAAAATAGGAAAGTTTGGAATTTTTACTTCTAAATAATCCCTACTGGAATGGCGTAGTTTTTCTTATCAAAAGGAAAGACCATATTGGTCAGAGAAATAACACAACCAGGGCCAATTTCTTCTTTTAAAACTTTTAAAGTGGCAAAGCTTTTAATCCATTCTTTTTTAGGCGTAGCACCTAATTTTGCTTCTATAGGATAGATTTTTTGGTCTTTTTTGATTAGAAAATCTACCTCACGTTTGTCCTTGTTGCGAAAGTAAAAGATTGCAGGCGAATAAAGCCTGTGCCACCAGCTTTTAAGAATTTCTGTGAGAACAAAAGTTTCAAAAAAAGCACCGGCCATGGCCCCTGCGGCAAGGGTGTCTGGGGTTGACCATTCGGTGAGATAAGCGGCAAGTCCTGTATCTAAAAAATACAGTTTAGGCCTTTTAACTAGACGTTTGGTTATATTGCTGGCGTATGGTGGAAGGAGAAAGACCTGAAAGCTTGCCTGAAGAATGGAAAGCCAATTTTTAGCGGTGGTTACACTGATATCCGCATCACGGGCTAGCTCAGACAAATTAAGTATTTGGGCCGTGCGCGCAGCACAGGCCTTTAAGAACCGATAAAAGGCTTCTTTATTGCCTACTTGGGCCAAATCGCTTACGTCTCGCTGCAGATAAGTTTGCACATAGGAGCTATAAAACAGATCCCGTTCTTTTATTTTGTTTGTAACAAGTGCAGGAAAGCTTCCTCGCCAGATGCGTTTAAAGATTTCAGAAAGAGTAAACAAAGCACCGCTTTTTTCTCTCTCAAAAATGTTTTCTGGGGTGGGTAGAAAAGGTTCTTCAGGCTCTTCTCTTTGGTCTTCTTCTCTCATAGAGAATCCAAGGAGATTTATAATAGCCACCCTGCCCGCAAGGCTTTCTGTAATAGAGGACATGAGCAAAAATTGCTGCGAACCTGTAAGCCAAAAAAGACCAGGCTTTGCCTTTTGCCTGTCAATCTCAAGCTTGATATAGGGTAAGAGATTGGGCGCATATTGGATTTCGTCTATTAAAACCGGGGGCGGAAAACGCTGCAAAAAAAGGGCAGGATCTTCGTTGGCCAGAGCCCGCAGGGCTAGATCATCAAGAGATACGTAGCCACGCTCTGGTTCAAGGAGATGGAGAAGAAGGGTGGTCTTGCCCACCTGCCTTGGACCAGTCAACAAAAGGGCAGGGAATTGTTCGCTTACTTTTAAAATACGCTTTTCAAGCGTGCGTGGAAGGTATTTTTCGTCCATGTTGAAGAGATACTTTAAAATAGCCGACAAAAAAGTCAATATAACTTTGCTGGGGTCATGGGCAAGGACCGAGATGAATTATTAGGCAAGAATAGAGCCTCTAAACTGGACATTAGTTCCATTTTAGAGTATCTATTCTGAATATGTTCAAAGAGCGAAAGATTTTGAAAAGACTTTTAGCTGAGCAGGGCAAAAGGAAACACTCAATTATTGTTGGCCCCAGGCAGGTGGGCAAGACCTGTGTGCTAAAACTTCTTTATCAAGAGATTTGCAAGGTACAAGGGCACAAAGGCCTATTTATAGACGCAGATATTTTTTCAGAATACGAGTCTATAGCAACTTATGAGTCTGCGTTAAATACCTTTCGGTTGCACGGCTACCAGGAAGATTCTCCTGAGAAATTCTTTGTATTTTTAGATGAGTTCCAGCGTTATGAAGATCTTTCTATGGTATTAAAAAACTTATACGACCACCATCCAAACATCAAAGTTTATGCCACTGGGTCATCATCTTTGACCATTAAACATCGTATTCAAGAATCTTTGGCTGGAAGAAAACTCTTGCATTATTTATATCCTCTTGATTTTGAAGAATATTTATCCTTTGTAGAAGACGATAAGGCGTTGAAGCTATTGCCAAATGTTTCTTTATTGCAAGGGAAAGATCTTGATGATGTTATTAAGCCTCTTCTTTTGAGACTTTATGAGTTTTTGCAGTTCGGTGGCTATCCAGAAGTTGTTCTTCAAGAAAGAGAAAAAGATAAAAAAGAAGTTTTAAAGAGTATTTTTGATCTATTTGTCAAAAAGGACCTGGTGGAATATTTACAGATCAAAAAATTGAGAGAGCTTAAAGAAATGATAATTTTTCTGGCTATAAACAATGGTCAGAAAATTAAATATGAGAATATAGCAACCATTACGGGATTTTCTCTGAAAACTGCCAAGAACTATCTGGAACTTTTGTCAGAAGTTTTTCTTATCCAGATAATTAGGCCCTTTTATACAAATAAAAATAAAGAACTGACTAAAATACCCAAAGTTTATTTTATTGATCCTGGTGTATCCAATTTTTTTATAAACAACTTTAATGATCCTAGATATCGTCAAGACGGAGGCCAGCTTTTTGAAACCTTTGTTTTGGGTGAACTTTTAAAGACTGGTTTAGATAGAGAAGAGATAAAATTCTGGCAAGATAAATCTCGTCATGAGGTAGATTTTATTGTGGATAAAATAAGCTTTCAGGTAGCCATAGAAGCTAAGTTTAAAACCAAACTAAAACCCATGGATCTAAGAGGACTAAAGGCCTTTAAAAAGAACTATCCCGAAAGTAAAGTCTTTCTGATAAATCTTGGAAAACAGAAAAAGAACGATATCAATTTTATTTTGCCTTTTAATATTGTTTGGTCTATGGCTAATGCTTGCTCGGTTTGATTTTTCTGTTTCCTACTTATAAGGGATAAGATTGCTACGGTAGTTCTTACCCCCAGCGATAATACTTTTGCGGTCATTGTGAGCGAACCTAGCGAATGAAGCAATCTAGCTTTGTTCGGGACAGATTGCATGGTGGTCTAAACTCAGTGCTATCGTTTGGAAAAAATTTTTCTTGATCATTTTAAAGTAGCTTATTTAAAATGGCGATAAGTAAGGGTGGAGATGAGAGATGGCTTCTAGCGTTAGGATAAACCTTTCCCGCCAGGTTGGAAACTTCTGGGTAGATAACGGTCTTGTTGCCCTCTACCGCCTTTTCGGCGAAGGGGAATTTGAAGCTAGCCAGGAGGCCCGATGATCAAAGCCCTTATTGCTATAGGTCGCGAGCTTCGTGAGCGCTACCCCATGCCTCTGGTGGAGGAGCCCTATCAAAAAATCAATTCCAAAAATCCTCCCAAGGTTTTGGTAATAGAGCTTGAAAGTTCTGATGAGGGGTTGAGAGATGATTAAAGCAATTGTGCAAATAGGAAATATGATAAAAGAAGGGATTTTAGAGCAATTTTCTGTAGAGAAGGGTACAAATCTTATCTGTCTAGATTTTAAAACCGATTCCAAAGACGTAGAAATCAAGATTGCAAGGGAATTGACATCCGAATTTCTAGCCAGAACAGGGTATAGAGGTGTAACTCGTGGAAGCGGGAAAGAGTATAGTGTCATATTCCCAAGTGACAAACTCCAATATATTGGACTCAAAAAGCCGGTGTCAAAAACAAAATTTTCTTTATGGAACATAAAAGAGGAATTGAAAAAAATAGAAAGTAAAAAATATCTGGTTCAGAAGATAGATAGAATTATTAATGAATTTTACGAATCCAATGGCAAGAATTTTTCTTTAAAGAAAGCTGAAGAAATACTTGAGAAAATAAGAATAAAAAGTGGAAATGCACCGTTTTATGTTGAGGTGTGTATTGACGGAGTTCCTTTATGGGAGGATTACAGGCATAAGTTTGAAGGTGAGGTTATTAAATTTACCGACACTGGAACCTCAATAAGGTGTTTATCTTGCGGAAGTGGAGAGATACTTAAAGAATTTGATACAAACCAGCTCAAGTTTTTAAAGTTTTTTGGAAAAGATAAACTGGGATTTTTCCCTGAGCTGTCCTATGAAAACCAGTGGAAAGTTTTCCCTTTATGTCCAAGCTGTGCAGAAAACATAGTGTTGGCGGATACCTTTTTAAAAGAAAAAGGATTTAATACGAAAATCACTGGCCAGCTGAAGTTGCTCCTTATTCCATATATTCCTAGATGGCGAAACTTACCTCAAACTTTCATTAAAAGAACATTTAACACCTTATTGAAAGCTACCAATGTTCTGTCGGGATGGTCACATTTAAGTGAATTTGAGATATATGCAGAGAAAATCTTTCAAACTGACGAAATCTTGATTCATATTGTAGTAAATGTATATGATGGGCAGACTCTTAAAATTTATTCCTCGCTTACAAATGTTCCTCCGAGCAGGATAAGGAAGCTTGCCATGGCTTTAAAAAATGCCTCTATTTTTATTTCCAACCAAGGTTTTAATATATCAATCTCTTTAAAAAAACTTTATCAGTTACTATCAGGAAAAGCTTCTGTAGAATCTAAAAGATCTCCACTTATTAAAGAAAAGTTTGCTGAGATCTTCAAAAATTTAATCTCAGGGAATGACTTTCCTGATTTGGATATAATAAAGCCGGGGATCGAACTATCCAGATGGCAGTTTGACAACAGAGAAGATTTTGAGTGGCTTAAAACGATTGAAATTATTGAGGGATTTCTTTTGGTAAAAAGAATAATGGCTGGTTTTGAATTTAACATTGGAGGTGAAAACATGGCTGATATATTGGAAAAAGCTAAAGAATATGTGTCTAATCTTCCTATCTATCAGGGAGAAAGTGGTAAAACTAAAGAAGCTCTTTTCTTTTTGGGTTATATAGTAGCTCAGATCGGCACACAACAGCGAAAGAAAGGGGTGAGCGAAACTATACTAAATAAAATCCAGTTCAGGGGTATGAACAAGGATCAGATTATACGATTATTCAATGAGGTTTTTGAATATATGAGAATTTACGATTTACAAAAATTCCCTGAAAATATGAGGATAATGGGGGAAATTTCATCTATTTTAGACAGTTCTATCAGTAAATGGAATCTCTCACCGGAAGAAGCGGTTTATTTCATTTTGTCGGGCTATGCATTTTTAACCTCAAAACTTTTAATTATGGGAAAAACTAAAGAAAAAAAGGAGGAGTCCCATGATGAGTAATATAGTTAACAAAAACTCTGAAATCTTATTTTTGTATGACGCAGTCCTTACCAATCCAAACGGAGATCCTGATGATGAAAACAGACCAAGAATGGATATAGTGACTCGCAGAAATCTCGTAAGCGATGTTAGACTTAAGAGATATATTAGAGACTACTTGGATGAGATCAAAAACAAGGACATATTTGTTAAAAAACCTGAAGGCGAAACTGTCAATTCAACGAAGAGATTAATTCAATGGTACAGGGAGAAATTCCCGGATAAGAAAAACTTGGAAGACAAAGAAATACAGAAAGAACTCGCAAATCTGGCTAAGAATTCTCCAGCTAAACTGGTCAAAGGTGTGAGAGAAAGCTGTATAGATGTAAGGATGTTTGGCGCAACTTTTACCATTAGAGAATCAGAAAGAGGGACTGGCGGTGAAGGAATTTCGCTTACAGGAGCAGTTCAATTTTCATGGGGATATTCTCTAAATCCAGTGGAGATAAATCCTTCTGCCAGTATCACCTCACATTTCAGTTCTACGGGAGAGGAAGGGCACGGTGCTATAGGAAAAGACTGGAGAGTTCTTTATTCATTTATAGCCTTTTACGGAGTAATAGCTGCTAACTGGGCAAAGGACAAAGGTGGAAAACAGTTTGGGACAGGGTTTACTTGGGAAGATGTTAAAGAATTGGAAGAGGCGTTAATTAAGTCTATTCCACTAATAGGGGCTACAAGGAGTAAAGTTGGAGAAACGCCAAGGTTGCTGCTTAGAATTCAGTACAAAGATCATATGACACTGTTCGGAGATTTGAGAGAATATATTAAATTGCAACCAGTAGATAAGAATAAAGATTTAAGTGCGGTTCGCAAAATTTCGGAAATCGAGCTGGATATGGTGGAGTTGTCCCGATTACTCTCTGAAAATAAAGAGAAAATAGAAAAAATTCACTTCTGGAAGCATGAACATTTACATATAAAGAACTGGAATCCAGATGAAGTAAAAATTGAAAATATTAAATTTGAAGAAAGCTCGAAGTGAACTATGATGGAAATTCCAAATTTGTATAAAGGGCTAGTTTTTACGGTGAAAGGGCCTTTTGCTCATTTTAGAAAATTTTATGGTCAAACTTCTGCTCTTTCTTATCCGTTCCCTCCTCGGACTGCTTTATGTGGAATGGTGGGGGCGATACTCGGTATCCCACGCACAGAAGTTTACGAAATAATGCAACCCCCAAATGGATTTTTTGTTCTTCAGATACTTACTCCTATTCGAAAGATAACTTCTTCGATGAATTTGTTATCTACCAAGGGAGAATACTTATCACCTCTTATAGGTAACAGAAAAAGAGGGAAAATAGAATTTTTCGACTCTACGAAAAACAGAACACAAATTCCCATGGAGATTCTTCTTCCCAGACCGCCTGAAAAGACTTTGAAGTTTAGGGTAGCGTTCTGGCATAAAGACATAAAATTATTGGAAAAATTAAAAGAATATCTAACCAATACAAAGACCTTTTTCCCTGTGTACTTAGGAATCAGCGAATTTCTTGCTGTCGCAGAATTTGAGGGAGAAACTGACTCTTTATCTGAGTTACAGCACTATAAAGGAGAGGTTCATTCAGTTGTTACAAGTGAAAATGTCGAAGGTCACTTAATCAAACCCGGTAATAGATTCAGTATAGAGCATATGCTGATTTACATGAATAGCGATTTTTCCGCAAAAGCTCATACGAATGTAGTTTATTCTGAAAATTCCAGTCCCTTATTCTTAAAGGTAAAATATGTTTTAAACTGGAAAGAAAATATTTGGGTACCATATGAACTAATAACTTCTTAAAAAATGAAGTATCTTGCCCGGCTGCCAGAAGAATTATTAAGCTTTCATATTAATAAAGTGGCTAAACTCATGAAGGAAATGGCCACTTCTTCTCAAGTCCCTATTGATAGCGAGATAATTAAATTAACAGGGCTTTTTCATGATATTGGTAAATATACCGAATATTTTCAAGAACATTTATTGGAAGGGAAATCCTTTGGAGGAAAGGAACGGCATTCTTTTATTTCGGCTTTGATAGCATATGAGTTTTTGGGGAACATTTATCCGAATGCAAAACAGGAATTATTTGGTGCGTTTACAGCCATTAGACACCACCACTCGGATCCTCAAGATTTTGGGGTAGAACTTAATGATACTGAACCTGTGTGGTATCAGAATGTGCGTCATGTTAAAGCACAGGTTGATTCCCTTCTTAAAGCAAGTGACGAAATTAGAGCAATTTACCCACAAGAAATTGTTGAAGCAATATCCAGTTTAAAATCTACTCATAATATAGATGAAATTCTGGAAAAATTGAGAAATGTTTTATTCAGTGGAAATATTTCCCTTTACTTCACCACCAATTTCCTCCTTGGAATGCTTGTGGATGCGGACATTCGGGCGGTTATTGGACTAAAAGCCAACGAGAAGAGGCACGAAATTCCAGAAGACATTGTTGACCGTTACATCAACAATCTCCCGAAAAATTCACCGATATACCCACTCAGGCAGGAATTTTACAGAACGGTAATCAATAATATTCAAAGACTGGGACTTGAAAACAAATTTTTATCTCTCACAGCGCCGACGGGCATTGGCAAGACGTTTGCAGGTTTCTCAGCAGCCGTGCGATTGCGTAGTATGATCAACAAAGAAACCGGGCGATTACCCCGAATCATCTATGTCCTGCCGTTTACAAGCATCATTGATCAGAATTTTGATGAAATCGCTAAAGTTATTAAACATGCTGGACTTCCAAAAAACGTCCTCCTGAAGCACCATTTTCGAGCCAGTCCATCTGAAAGTATTTCCGGGCTTAAAGCCGAAGATGCATGGAAACTGCTGGAAGAGGAATCTTTGTTGAGAGAACGAGATGCTCAAAAGTTAATTAAGCACTATGAACAGGCTCATACACGCGTGGAGACCTGGGATGGCGAGGTTGTTGTCACAACTTTTGTCAGGTTTTACGAGACCCTTTTTACTAATCGGCGTTCAGAGATGCGGCGCCTCCACCGCCTGGCGGGGAGTATCGTTATTCTCGATGAAGTGCAAAATATCCCGGTGGAATATTGGGAAGCCACCGAAGAGGCCCTTAAGTTTCTGGCAGAAAAATGGGACGCACGTTTTATCTTAATGACCGCTACGCGCCCGGCTTTTGTACCAGAGGCTTACGAGCTAACGGAGCCGCGCAAAAAGCATTTTTTTAAAATCCTTTCCCGAACAGCTCTTTACGTGGAAAACAATCCTTACGACTATCGTGATATTGAGTCCTGGCTGTTGCCGAAGATTGATGGCGTGCAGAGCTTTATGGTAGTGATGAACACCGTGCGTGCGGCCCAGGATGTCTATCAAATGCTTAAAGAAGCTTCTGATTTTGACCTGTGTTTTCTTTCAGCTTCGCTGATTCCGAAGCATCGCGAAGCGCGCATCAAAGATATTCGGAAAAGCCTTAAAAATGGAGCCAGGATAGGGCTTGTGGCCACTCAAGTGGTAGAGGCAGGTGTTGACCTTGATTTTGATCTGGTGGTGCGGGATCTTGCGCCTTTTGACTCCATAGTTCAGGCTGCCGGGCGTTGTAACCGTAATGCCCGGGGAGAAAATAAAGGAAGGGTTTTCTTGGTCAAACTGATAAATCCAGAAGAGCACGGAAGGCGCCTGGCCACCTACATATATGACAGCGTGCTCATCGGTACCACTGAAGAATTATTACAAAACCAGGGGATAATCCCGGAAAAAGAATATTTGCGCCAGGTTGAGGAATACTTCCATAAACTACGCATGGAAGGGCGCAAAGCCCAGGACAAAAACTTGCTCCTCAGTCTCAAGACCATGAAATACGATGAGGTAGCCATGTTTGATCTTTTATCCCAGAAGATTTTCCAGGTGCCTGTTTTCGTAGAGTTAGACGAGGAGGCTGAAGCTCTTATTGATAAGTTAAAAGAACTTGAAGGCCTTCCCACAAAAACTTACGATGACCGCCTGAAGCGCAGGGCTATGTTTAAAGCAATTGCTCCTGAAATTTGGGGATACGTAATCAATATCCCACTAAAGGTGGCCCAAGGAGCCGGGCTAGAAGCACTACCTTATGCCGCTAGTTTTTTATGGCTTAGAAGAGAGCGCCTGGATTTCGGAGACCTTTACCGTGAAGAGACCGGTTTTGTGCGTAAAATAGAACACGGAGCCTTTTTCCTATGAAATTTATCTCTCCTTATATCTTTCAGGCCTATCTTACCTGTCCTCGGGAAGCGTGGCTGGAATATCACGGAATTGTTTCTGATCAGGACCACGAATTTTTAGCCCTGGGCCGCCTGGTGCATGAGGGTTCTTATCAGCGGGTGCGCAAGGAAATATTTGTTGATCAGCTCTTAAAGATTGACCTTTTTCGCGATGAAATGGTAGCCGAAGTTAAGAAATCTTCCCGGCACAAAGAAGCTGCAAGGCTCCAGCTTGCCTATTATCTTTATTACCTCAAACACGAAAAAGGGCTTGAATTTGAAGGGGTTCTTCTTTTTCCTAAAGAGCGCAAAACCGAGCGCGTAACCCTTACTCCTGAAATAGAGGAAAAAATTACCCAGCTCATAGAAGAAATGCTTTATATCTTCTCGCAGGAAACACCTCCTCCGGTAAAAAAGTCTAAATACTGCCGTACCTGCTCCTTTCAGGAAGTATGTTGGGGGTAGAATATTTTCCTTGAATTTTCTCTAGGCCGTTAGTAAAAATAACTTGATGATTATCAAAATACGCCTTTTTGAAAAGCTCCTCCCCTGGTTTGATTCTCCGCATATCCTCATTATGAAAGGTGCTCGCAGGGCCGGGAAGGCTTTAGTTTTAGAGACTTGTCATGAAACGGGCTATTTATATATCAACACCTGGGCAACTTAAGCGCGAAGGTAATACTTTAGTCTTTATTTCTCAAGAAGCAGGTAAAAAAGTAATTCCTGTAGAAACAGTCGATAGCATTTACGTTTTTGCAGAGATAACCCTTAATAAAAAACTTCTTGAGTTTCTAAGCCAAAAACACATTCCTCTCCACTTTTTTAACTATTTCGAATATTACGTAGGAAGTTTTTATCCACGTGAACATATGAACTCAGGACTTATAATTTTGAGGCAGGCTGAGTATTATCTCAATCACGAATGGCGTATTGGTTTAGCACGGGCCTTTGTTTATGGGTCATTGTCAAATATGCTTTTAAATTTGCGCACCTATGCTTCTCGGGGTAATGATCTTTCAACTCAAATCAATGCTATAGAAGAATTATTTGATGAACTTAATCAAGCTAGTTCTAGCGCTGAACTCATGGCACTTGAAGGTCATGCTCGTATGGCATATTACGAGGCATTTGACATTATTTTGGCAAATCCTGATTTTTCGTTTGAGGTTAGAAGTAGACGCCCTCCGGCTAATCGTTTAAATGCTCTTATTTCTTTTGGTAATTCTCTACTTTATGTAACGACTCTTTCAGAAATTTATCGTACTCATCTTGATCCGCGTATTGGCTATCTTCATGAAACAAACCAGCGCTCCTTCACTTTAAATTTAGATATAAGTGAGGTCTTCAAGCCTTTAATTGTGGATAGAGTAATTTTTAGTCTAATAAATCGTAATGAACTAAAGCCAGGTGATTTTTCTGAAAAACTAGGAGGCGTTTATTTAAAAGAGAAGGGCGCACGAAAATTTCTTGAGGCTTATGAAAAAAGACTGAATGAAACTATTATGCATAAAAAATTAGGAAGAAAAGTATCTTATAGACGTCTTTTACGCTTAGAATGCTATAAGCTCTATCGCCACTTTTTAGGAGAAGAAATTTATTCACCTTACGTAAGGACACGCTAAATGTTTGTTATTTTAGTTTACGATGCGGGTGAAAAGCGTGTACAAAAGTTTCATAAAATTTGTAAAAGATTTCTGCATTGGTTTCAGCTTTCTGTTTTTGAAGGCGAGCTAAGCAAAGCCCAGTTAGAGAGATTAAAGTTTGAATTAAAACAAGTAATGAAGCCAGAGGAAGACTCAGTGATCATTTATTCTTTCCGCACGCGCCATTACTTTTCACGGGAAGTAATGGGTTTAAAGAAGGGAGATCCGGATAATATTTTCATTTGACAAGCTATCATACGGGGCAATGAAGTCGTGTATATTGCTTTACTTTGCCCTTATAACCGTTATTGCGAACATTTGTTGCAAATCATTCTAATAGGTCAAAGACCTTTGCAAAATTGTTAAGATCTATGTTGCAAGCACAACCGCAAGGGATCCGTTCCCGTTTTTCGGAACGAAAAATAGGAACGGATCCTTGATCAGGGAACTGGTATTGCGAGCGCCTTTTTGCATGTCATTAGAATCTTCAGCCTACAAAAAATTGCGGTGAGAAGAAAAAACTCTTCTTCCTTTTCCCTGCTATTTTGATCTTTCAAACAGTAGTCTAAAACAGTCACAGTTTATACCCCCTTCTGTGAAATTTTTCACCGCCGTCGGACCCCCAGGGGTTTTTGCACTACTTGAGGTCCAGCGGCAAAAAAGGCCTTTTCCAGTGATTTGACTTTTCCGAAAAGCCTTGATATAAAAGACAAAACCGGTTCTTTGAAATATGGGTTTGCAGCCTAACTAAAAGGAATGGAAACAAGGCTACCCGAAAACAAAAAGGGGTTGCTCCAGATGTTTGCAGCCTAACTAAAAGGAATGGAAACAAGAGCGTTATACAAAAATCATAGGGGGTGTAAATGTTTGCAGCCTAACTAAAAGGAATGGAAACTATAATTGATTATTTTCTTGCAATCTTAAGAGTAACGTTTGCAGCCTAACTAAAAGGAATGGAAACTTGGA